>JBGOTH010000388.1:0-3913 GCA_041476345.1 Methylomirabilia bacterium | reverse complement strand
CATGTCGTTCGCGCGCGGCTGCTCGTCGTCCAGGATCTCGACCGGGAGCGCGACGCCGCTCGCCGGCACGCCGCGCGCATCGAGGAGCGTCTTCCACGCAGCCGTCGTGCGCGTCGCCATCGTCGCGTCCACGGCGCGCTTGAGCGCCGCGTAGTGCGCGTCGTTGTCCTTCACCGGGCCGTCGAGCGCCGGGTCTTCATGGCCGATCGCCGTGATGAATTTCTTTTTGAGCGACGTGCTGCCGCACGCGATCGCGAGCGCCGCGTCTTTCGTGGCAAACGTCCGCATGTAGACGGCGAGCGAGGAGACCACGCGATTGCGCGGCATCTTCTCCACCTGCTCCGCGAACGGCACGCCATCGCGGCGCGCGTCGACGAGCCAGTCACGAAATTTCTCGTGACGGGAACCGTCGAGCTTCTCGACGCGGACCATCAGGTTGTTCTGCAGCGCGAGGGCCCCGAGCAGCAGCGACGTGTCGACGCGGCCGCCGCGCCCCGTCCGCTCGCGGCGATACAGCGCGGAGGCGATGCCGAACGCGAGGAGCGACGCGGTCATGTAGTCGGCGATCGGTGACTCGCCCGTCGTCGGCAACCCGTCCTTCGCCCGGCCGCCCGTGACCATCAATCCGCTGCGCGCCTGCACCACGTAGTCCATGCCGGCGAGCGCCGCATCGGGGCCGCGCGGGCCGAACGCGGTCACGGTGCCGACGATGACGCGCGGATAGCGCGCCGCGAGCTGCTCGTACTCGAGACCAAGCTCCGCCGCGAGCCCGGGGCGCATGTTCGCGAGGACGACGTCGGCGCGCGCGACCAGCGCGTCGAGGATCTCGCGGGCGTGCGCGTGCCGGAGATCGAGCGGCAGCGCATGCTTGCCCCGGTTGCGGATGAAGAAGTGGCGGCTCTCGCCGCCGCCGAGCGGCGCGATGTGCCGGCTCGGCTCACCGTCGAGCGGCTCGATCTTGATGACGTGCGCGCCGCCGTCGGCGAGGATCTGTCCCGCCCACGGCACCGCGATGAAGTGTCCGAACTCGAGAACGGTGACGCCGGCGAAGGGCTGCTCGCTCATGCGCGCATGAAATCCCTGAGATCCGTCGCGGACAATCCCGTGCCGACGTAGTCGAACGTGCCCTTGTCCTTCACCTCGCGCGCGGCCGCGGCCAGCCCGCTCATCGCCGCGCGATAGAGCGACGTCGCGAGGCTGATCCGGCGCACGCCCGCCGCCTCCAGCTCCGCGACGGAGAATGACTTGCCGGGAATCCCGACCATGAAGTTGAAGGGCTTCGCAGTCGCGGTGCACGTGGCCCGTATGGCCGAGATGTCCGGCAGCCCGGGCGCCATCATCACGTCGGCGCCGGCCTTCGCATACGCCTGCAATCGTTTGATCGCGTCGTCGAGGTTCGTGTTGCCGCGGAGGAATCCTTCGGCGCGCGCGGTGATCATGAACGGGAACCCGAGCGTGCGCGTCGCTTCGACGGCAGCGGCGACACGCTCGGTCGCTTCATTAATGTCGTAGAGCGGCTTGTCCGCCGGGCGCCCCGGCACCGCGTCCTCGATCGTCGCGCCGACGAGTCCGGCCGCCGCGGCCTGGCGGTATGTCTCGGCGACCTCTTTGGGCGTGGCGCCGAAGCCGCTCTCGAGATCCGCCGAGACGGGCAGATCGGTGGCGTCGACGATCGCGCGCGCGTGGGCGAGCGCCTGTTCGCGCGTGATCCTGCCGTCGCGCGTCCCGTACACGCCGGCGGACGCGCCGCTCGACGTGGCGATGGCGGCGAAGCCAAGGCCGCTGAGGATGCGCGCCGAGCCCGCATCCCACGCGTTCGCGATGACGAACGCGCGCGAGCCTCCGTGGAGTGCCTTGAAAGCATTGGCTTTGTCGAGCTGACTGGCGGCCATGACGAGATCCTCCGTCCGAGAAGTGTAACCGACACCAACGGCGAGACCGTTGCTGTCGCATCTCGCTTCGCGGTATGGTCCCGACCGTGGAGAACAGGCGCTCTTCTGACTACTGGGATGCATTGGCACCGCATCACGCCTCTATTGAGAATAACTATCTCGACCTGCCGAGTCTCCGTCGCATCGTTCATGACATTCACCAACCCGTGTTGGTCGTCGGGGCAGGACAGGGCCTGATCGTGGCAGAGCTACGCAAGAATGGGTTTCGATCTGATGGCGTCGATCTGAGTCTCGAGATGATTCGCTACGCGAAGACACGTCGGGGGCTTGCATTCGTGCAGGCTGACGCCAGCGCGATGCCTTTCGGAGGGGGCGGATACCAAACGATCATCTATGCAACTGGGGTGGTTGATTTTATCGGTGATGAAGAAGAGATCCGAGCAATCTTGATCGAAGCCCGACGAATAGTCGCTCGATCGGGAAACATATTCGTCGCGTTCTACAGAATGAGCGCTGCCACAGAACACTTTCTGGCTAGGCTGGGCCTACTCAAGAACAATGTCCTGGCCCTGAGAGAAAGTCTGGAGTTTTACCGTCTGAACCCGGCGCAGACGATCGCGTGGGTGGCGAAGAAGGCAGACGCCGGCTACGGTCGCGCGGTGCTCTTATCGCTTCGCTCGTGGGCGTTGTCCACGATGCAGGAAAAATTGGTTGTGTTCAATATGCAGAGAATCTTCAGAAAGATGGACCATGCCGACTCACTGATCAACGCGGCCCCGGAGCGACAGCCCTACCGAAATGAACCGGAGATAAGAAATCTGTTCAAACGCCTCGCGATTCCCATGAAGAAGCTTGAAGCCTCTGGCAGTTGCTATCTTGTGCAAATCTAACTGAGGAAACGTTCAGCGCAGTACCGGGTCACCCGTCGTCGCGTTGCGTCTTCGCGTTGTAGTTCGCGTCGTACCACCACGTCAGGTACGCCTCGTACGTGATGGCCGGAAATCGTGGCGGGTTGTCGGGCCCCTGGCACGTCGGCAAGCACTCGATCAGCGTGTCGATATGCGGCCCGAGGAAGAACGGAATCGCGTAGCGGTGACGTCCCACCGGCGGGATCGCGCGGTGCGGCGTCGACTTGAAGCGGCCGTTCGTCCAACGAAACATCATGTCGCCCGCGTTCACCGCATACGAACCCGGCACGTACGGCACGTCGCGCCACTCGCCGGACGGCATCCGAACCTGAAGCCCGGGCACGTCCGTCTGCGCGAGGAACGTCAGGAAGTTGGCGTCCGTATGGGGCGCGATCCCGAACTGGTTCGGCGCCGCGGCCACCGGCGGATAGTGCGAGAGCCGGAACGAGAACTGACTCTCCGCGAACGCCCCGTCGAACGTGTCGGGCGCGAGATCAAGCGCGACGGCGCACACGGGCAGCACGCGGCGGCTCAGCTCGTCCATCGCGTCCGTATAGGCGAGGACGTTCTCGCGGAATCCGGGCAGAGCGTCGGGCCAGCGGTTCGGACCGACGAAACGCCGGCCAGACATCAGAAGCGGGTCAGACGCGGGGCGCTCACGCTTCGTGAAGAACGCTTCGTTGAGATCGGGCTTGTCGTTGGCGTTCACGTCGGACGTCCACACGGCATAGCGGCCCTGCGACATGTAGCCGTTGTTGTGCTCGTTCATCCGGAGCGCCATCTTCCGGTCGAGCGGAAGAGCGTGGAAGCGCCGGGCTTCGGCGAACGTGCGCTCGATCAGCGCCGGTGGCACGCCGTGATTCGTCATCACGAAGAAGCCCCCGCCCTCCAGCGCGTGCCGCAGCTCCTCCGCCGTTGCTTCGAGCGCCCCGGGTGCTTGGGCGAAGCACAGCCCGAAATCGACGATCGGAATCGTGGCGACGGCGGTTGCGCTGCTGGGCACGGCTACCAAGCTAGAGCGTACGTCGGACGGCGTGGATCCGCGCCGGCCTGAAGCACGCCGCTCGACGGATCGCGACGCGTCACGACGGCGCCGATGCCGCACGCGCCGGT
>JBGOTH010000387.1:0-3915 GCA_041476345.1 Methylomirabilia bacterium | reverse complement strand
GCTGGAACCAGCGCACGAGCTCCGGATACATCTTCTTGCGCGCGGCGGCGCTCGCGGTGAAGCGGAACGCGTCGAGGCGCTTGTCCCCTTCCTCGGACTTGAGGCCGGAGAACTTCCACGCGGAGGACGAGTGCTGCAACGGGTAGTAGAACATGTCCGGGTCGACGGTCACGCTCCAGTAGGCGGCCGCGATGTCGAACTTCTTGCCGACGAGCCCCTCGAAGTATTGGCCGGACTCGAGCGGCTGCACGTCGAGATTGATCCCGACCTTCTTGAGCTGCTCGCGCAGGATCTCGCCGGTCTTCACGAGCACCGGCACCTGCGACTTGACCATGTACGTGAGGTTCAGACCGTTGCCCATGCCCGCGTCGGCCAAGAGCTGCTTCGCCTTCGCGAGGTCGGGCCCGCCCCGGTGCGCGTTCACGTCCGTGCCCCACGGGCTCGGCACCGGCGTCGGCTCCGCCGTCGGCGTGTGGCTCGTGTAGTAAACGAGTTTCACGATCTCGCTGCGATCGAGCGCCCACGCGATCGCCTGGCGCAGCCGCTTGTCGTTGAGCGGCGGCCGGCTCGCGTTGAGCATGAGGAAGAACGGGAAGTACGGCCGCCCGGGCGACGCCTTGATGTCGCGCGCGCTCTGGAGCTCGGGGATGCGCTGCGGCGGCACCGTCTGGATCCAGTTGTAGCGCCCGGTCTGCAGGCCGGTCAGCCGCACGGTGTCGTCCGACGGCGCGTAGAACGTGACTTTGTCCACGTACGGCTTGCCCGGGCGGAAGTACTTGTCCCAGCGCTCGAGCGTGATGTGGTCGTCCTTCACCCACTCCGTGAGCTTGAAGGGGCCGGTGCCGACGGGGAAGAGCTTCGGGTCCTTCTCCTTGACCGCCTTCTCGTTCACGATCTCCGTCGCCTGCGAGAGCATGGCGAGGAACGGGCCGAACGGGCGCTCCATGTGGAAGCGCACCTGGGACTTGCCGACCGCTTCGACGCCCTGAATGGGCGTGAAGAACACGCGCATGGGCAGCTTGTTCGCGGGGTCGAGCAGGCGGTTGAACGTGTAGACGACGTCCTTCGTCGTCATCGCCTCGCCGTTGTGGAAGACGGCGTTCGTGACGAGGTCGAACGTCCACGTCTTCTCGTTGTCCTGCTTCCACGACTTCGCGAGGCCGGGGACGAAGTCTCCCTTGTCGTTCACGTAGACGAGCTTGTTGAAGACGTTCTGGTAGACCTGGAGCGACGAGTAGAGCTGCGCGTAGCCCGGGTCCATGTTGACCGGCTTGTCGACGGTCGCGACCTTGAGCTGGCCTCCGCGCTTGGGGGCGCTCTGCGCCCGCGCGACGCGCGCGCCGAGCACGGTAAATCCCGCGCCGGCCGTCGCGCCGGCGATCCACTGACGTCGGGTGAGGCCGTGCTTCGTCCTGTCGTCGCTCATCACTCGTCCCTCCCCTGGGTCACGCCGTCCTTCATGACACACGTCACGCGCGTCATCGCCTGGATGTCCTTCAACGGATCGCCCTCGATCGCGATCAGGTCCGCCCGCTTGCCGGGCGTCAGCGTGCCGATCTCGGCGTCGATCCGGCACGCCTCCGCACCCCACCGCGTCCCCGCGAGCAGGGCATCCTTGTTCGACACGCCCAGCCGCACGAGCGTCGCCATCTCGAACGGCATCCGGCCGTGCACGCTGTCGGTGCCGAGCGCGTAGCGAATCCCGGACGCGAGATGGCGCGGAAAATTGTCGTCGACCACGCGCCGCGCCCACAGCATCTTCTCCATGATCACCCGGTTTCGGCCGTCGCCCTGCTCGATCCCATTCGGATGAAGAAAGATCGAGAACGTGCAGACGAGCCACACGTTACGCTCCTTCATCAGCGCGATGTCATCGTCGGTGGCGAGGGCGCCGTGCTCGATCGTCGACACGCCTTCCTCGACCGACATCGTCAAGCCGGGACCCCCGTGCGCGTGGGCGGCGGCGTACTTGCCGACACGCTCCGCCTCTTCCACCGCCGTGCGGATCTCTTCGCGCGTGTAGACGCACGCCTTGAGGGTCGTGCCCGTGGACGCAACGCCGCCCGTCATGAAGATCTTCACGTGGTCGGCGCCGCGCTGGAAGTTCTCCCGCACGCCCCGCCGGATCTCGTCCACGCCGTCGAACGCGGAGAACGCGCGCCCGTGCCCGTTGCTCGCCGTGATCCCGCGGGTGCCGCAGAGCAGGCGCGGCCCGGGGATGACGCCGGCGTCGATCGCCGCGCGCACGTCCAAATCGAGGAAGTTCTCTTCCGACATGACGCGCATCGTCGTCGTGCCGGCGAAGAGATCGCGCCGGAGATTGGCCGTCGCGCGCAGCGCCTGCGGCACGGGCGCCTGGCGGAGCTGGCCGATCTGATCGCCCATCCCGGGCACGATCGAGATATGGCTGTGCGCGTCGATCAGCCCGGGCATGACGAAGCGGTCGCGGAGATCGACGACCTCCGCGCCGCCGGGAATCGTCGTCGTCGCGGCGGCCCCGACGGCGGCGATCCGGCCGTCGTCGACGAGGATCACCGCGTCGCGCACGGGATCGGCGCCCGTCCCGTCGAACAACGTGCCACAGCGGACCGCGCGGATCGTGCCCATCAGTTTCCCAGCGCCTTGACGACGCCCCGCCAGAGCGCGACGGTCTCGCGAACGCCGGGGTCGCGCGACTGCTTGCGGACGGCGGTGTGCACCATCACGAGCCGACTCCGCGGGTCGACGAAGATCGTCTGGCCGCGCACGCCGAGGAAGGCGAACTGCCGCCGCTCGTCCGGAGACGGAAAGATCCAGGTCTGGTACCCGTAGCCGAAGTACGGCGTGGCCCGACCGGGACGGAGGTGCGGCTGATCGCCCCGCACCGTCGTCGCGTCCATGATCCACGCGACGGGGATGAGCTGCTTGCCGCGCCAGTCGCCATCGTGCGCCAGCAAGAGGCCGAGCCGCGCGTAGTCGCGGAGCACCGCGTTGAGACAGCAGAACGTCACTTCCTGGCCGGAGTTGTCGGTGAGCCACGTCGCGTCGCCCTCGGCGCCGATCGGCTGCCAGATCTTCTCCTGGAGATACTCGGCGACGGGGCGCCCGACGGCAGCGCGCAACACGAGCCCCAGCACCTGCGTCTCCACCGAGGCGTACGAGAACTTCGTGCCGGACCGCACGGCACGCTCGTTGAAATGGGTCACGGCCCCGACGCCGCCGGCGCCCTCCCGTCTGAACGTTTCGCTCGCGAGCCTCGTGACGTCGTCGCGTCCCGAGTACTCCTCGGTGAAGCGGACGCCGGACGACATCTGCAGCAGATGGCGCAGCGGCGTCTTGCCGTACTCGGTCCCCGCCAGCCCCGGGACGTAGGCGGAGGCGACGTCGTCGACCGCGCGGATGCGCCCTTCGGCGATCGCGATGCCGATCAGCATCGACGTCACGGTCTTGGCCATCGACCACGACGTGAAGCGATCGCGGTCCGTGCGACCGTACTGGTAGCGCTCGACGAAGATCGTGTCGCCGCGCGCGATGAGCAGCCCCGTCGCGGGATTGCGCGCAAAGTAGTCCTCCAGCGGGCGGTCGAGGCCGTCCAGCTGCCAGCGGACGCCGGGCTCCATGTCCGCTCGCTTCAGGCGCGAGGGCGCCGCCGCCTTCTGGACGACGTGGCCCTCGAAGATCTCGTCCAGGTGACTGTGCGACCCGACGAGGAACGGCGTCGTGTAGTACACCGTCCGGTCTCCGATCGGATAGCCGAGGCTCGCGCCGTAGTCTTCGGCGTTCGGACCGCTCGCCGCGAAGCTGGGCCCGGATTGTTCGGTGATGCCGGCCGCGTCACGCGGCGAGATCGGCGAGGCGCACGACGAGAGCAGGAGGGCTGCCCCGACCAGAGTCAGGCGCCGACCGCGGTTCCCCGTCATGAGAGCTCCTTCAGGC
>JBGOTH010000386.1:0-3918 GCA_041476345.1 Methylomirabilia bacterium | reverse complement strand
GTCCACAGGCGATCCGTCCCCGGCGGCAGGTCGAGAAACAACAGGTCGAGATCGCCCCAGTCCGTGTCGGCGAGGAACTCGCGGAGCGCGTTGGCCTCCATGGTCCCGCGCCACGTGTGCGCTTCGTCCTGGGTCGGGGCGTCCCACGTGAGCGGGGCGGCATCCGACGGCAGCAGGAGGTCCATCGACATCACCTTGATGCCGAGCGTGTTGCGCGGAGGCTCCACGCCGCCGTCGCGCACGACGAGCTTGCCCCCGCGCACGCCGAGCATCTTCGCCATACTCGGCCCGTTGAGGTCGGCGTCGAGAACGCCGACGCGCGCGCCGTCGAGCGCGAAGCACGCAGCGAGGTTGGCGGTGATGGACGATTTGCCGACACCGCCTTTGCCCGACACGACCGCGACGATCGCCCGCACGCGGCCGAGCCGGTCGCGCAGGCGCGCCTGCTGCGCTTCCACCTGGCCGACGATGTTGGAGCCGCCGTCGCCGACGATGTCGCGATAGCGTTTAGGCACGGTCGGTCTCGTGAGCCCAGGCGGCGCGGGCGACCGCCGCGAGTGCGCTGACGGTGATCACCAGAAACATCACCGCGCCGACCCGGAAGCTGATGGTCCCGCCCCACGGCGCCGGGACGGACCCGCCGTGCCCGGGCACGACCACCTGTCCGATCTTCCACGCGCGGAACGCCAGGAAGAGCGACACCACGCGTGCGAAGTCGCGCCGGGAGAAGACCCAGCGCTCGAACCACCCTCGACGGGACTGCAAGAGGTAGGGGATGCCGAGCAACGGAACGAGACCGGCCACGGCCCAGAACGCCATCGTCCCGAGCCGTCTGCCCTCCGTGGATCCCATGACACCGACGCCCTGGGACAGCAGGTAGAGGCCGCCGATCCAGTACGCGATCCCGTACAGGAGATAGCCGCGCGCGGCAATCCGGAAGCGCGCCTCGGCATCACGCACGTGGACGAAACCGGGCGCCCCAACTCGAGCGAACCTCCGCGAGGATCGCCGGTGTGATCACCGTCGCGCCGCGCCCGCGGGCGTACGCCTCCACCGCCTTCACCACCATGCCCCTGGCGAACGACGGGATGGCCGCGAGGCGCTCACGCGCGTCCGGCTCCCAGCGGAGCTCCTCGGTAACGGCGAGCCCGAAGGTGAGCGTGGCCGGAAGCTCGATGACGTTGCCCCCGTGCGCGCCGGGCTGATAGCCGCACGCGGGATCCTCGGCGAGATAGTCGCCGTGGGTCGCGTAGGCGCGGCAGCGGCAGCCGCCGCAGACCTTCGAGAACTCGCACGCGCCGCAGCGGCCACCGAGCTTCGCTTCGCGCAGGTCGTCGAAGACGGGCGCCGAGCGCCACAGGTCCGCGAAGCTCGACTGCCGGAGATTACCGGCGGACACCGGCATGTACGGGCACGGCGTCACGTCGCCTTCCGGCGTGATCCGGCAGTAGTACTTCCCGGCCGGGCACGAGCCGTGCGCGTAGTTCTTCAGAAGGGGCGAGTCGGGATTCATCTCCCAGATGATGCGGCGGAAGTGCGGCGCGCACTTCGCGCGGATCAGCAAGGAGTCGGCGCGGCCGACGGGCGTGGACCACGGGTCTTCAAAGGGTGACCGCCCGGCACCGACGCCCTGCGCTTTGGCGAGCCACGTCAGGATGCGCTCGTACGCGGCGGCATCGATGTCGGTGAGGTCGCGGCCACGTCCGGTGCGCACGAGAAAGAAGAAGTTCAGGACCTTCGCGCCCAGCTCCTTCGCGAGATCGACCATGGCCGGGACTTCGTCCACGTTCCAGTCGGTGACCGACATGTGGAGGGAGAAATCCAGGCCGGCGTCGTTCAGCACGCGCGTGGCCCGGACCGCGCCGTCCCAGGCGTTGGGGAGATGGCGAAAGGCGTCGTGCTTTCTCGGGTCGGTCGAGTCGAGACTGATGGAGGCGCCGAGCACGCCGCGCTCCCGCATCAGTTTCGCTTCAGGCTCCCGGAGGAGCACGCCGTTGGTCCCAAGGACGGTCGTGAAGCGCTTCTCCGACGCGTAGGCCGCCACGTCCCAGATGTCTTTTCGCAGGAGCGGCTCGCCGCCGGTGAGAATCAGGAAGACGTTCGGGTTGACGGCGGCGATCTCGTCGATGACGCGACGACACTCATCGGTGGTGAGCTCCCCGCGCGTGTCGGCGCCCGCGAACGCGGACATGTAGCAGTGCGCGCACTCGAGATTGCACCGCTGGGTCAAATTCCAGGACACGGAGTACGCGGTGTAGGACCCGGAGGGGGATGTCATCTCCCTGCCTCCCCCTGAGCGCGGGACGGCGCGGGCAAAGCCCGCGCTCGAAACTGCTGCCTCACTACCTTGGCTTTTTGTTGGAGACGTAGCCTGCGATGACCTCGTTCATCGTCTCGCGGGCATGCCCGAGGCCTTCTTCGCAGACGGCGAGGTCGATCGCGGTCACGCCCTTCTCGGTGGCGGCCTTCTCGATCTCCTCGCGGGTCATGTCGCGCATGAACCCGGCGGGCACGCGGTTCAGACGCGCGGTGGCGTCTTCCGTCCACGTGAACGGCGAGGACGGCGCCGTCTCGCCCGCGGGTGCCTGCGCCGGCTCGAACTTCGTCCGGGCAAGCAGCGTGTCCCAACCGGCGCCGAGCTTCTCGCGCCCGACCGTCTCCTCGATCATCGGCAGCGCGAGCTGGCAGGTGATCACGGGGATCTTCTTCGAGCGCGCGTATTTCTCGATGCGCGCCTTGGCGCGGCGGCGGAGATACGCGTCGCTGACCTCGCGCAGGGCATCGCGCGCATCCGCCGACCACTTGACCTGCACGCCCGGCATCGACTCCTCTTCCTGGATGCCGCCCTCCTGGTTCGCGATGGCCTCCACCACGTCGCGGGAGATGATCTGGAACTTGTCCGCGTCGGCCTTGCACACCGGGCACGTCACCACGGGATTGGGGCCTTTCACGGTGTAGCCGCAGATCGAGCAGATCGCGGTGGCCGCCTGGTTCTCCGCACGGAGCTTGGCGACGGCGAGGTCCTCGGCCAAGATCTGCATCTTCTCCGCCATGCGCGACGGCATGAAGATGGCCATCGCTTCACCGATCACCTTGTTGGTGATGACGGTGTGGCCCTGCTCGATCGCGTAGCGAAGCAGCGCCGTCCGGGCCACGCCCTTCACCTGGGGCGGCACGCGCTCCATCCGGGCCTCGGCCTCCTCCGTCCACGAGATGATCTCTTCGGCCTTCACGTCGAGCGGCGGATAGAACTTGCCGCCGGTCAGGAGCACGTTGCAGGGGGCGAGACGGAGCAGGTTCTCGGTGTTGGAGCCGAGATCCACCTCGTTCTCGTCGGAGTGCACGCCCACGCGGCCCATGATGAGCAGCCAGGGCTGCTCCTTGCGGGCGAACGTGAGGATTTTTTCGAAACATTTCCCGTCCAGCAACGTGATGGAGAGCTCCACGCCGTCATCGGCGGCGAGCTTGCGCCCGATTTCCAGATGCGACTGGTAGATCTTCGCGAGCCCGGTATCGATGATCTCCTCGTGCAGCTGCTCCTGTTCTTTGAATCTGAAAATTTTCGAGGCCTTCTCGTTCAGCACGCCCACGAGGCCGTTGAACATCGCGTAGTGCAGATACGGGTCGTAGACGCCGATGGCCTGCAGCGGCCGCCCAAGCGCCTTCGCCATGGCGATGCCGATCTTGAGGCCGTGGAACGACTGCGGGGAGCCGTCGATGCAGACGACGATGGCGCCCTGCTGGTCCTTGAGCGCGTCCGCGCTGCGGATCACCAGTGTGTCGCGATCGACGTGGCGGACGTACCGTTCCGTCACCGAGCCGAGCTGGCTGTCCTTGACCGCGCCCATCCCGAGCGCGCCCATGACGACGAGGTCGTAGTCGGACGCCTTCGTGTCGTCGATCAGCACCTTGTAGTGC
>JBGOTH010000385.1:0-3932 GCA_041476345.1 Methylomirabilia bacterium | reverse complement strand
CGGGATCGGAGCGCCGCGGGCTCGGCGGGAGTTCTGACGCCTCGTCCCTTGCGCGAGCCCGGCGCGTGGGCAAGAATGCGCGCATGCACGTCGGCATGGCCTCGATCTTTCAGAACCCCGGGCAACGCCGTCCCGATCACGAGGTCTATCGCGAAGAGCTGCGCCTCGCCGATCTCGCCGAGCCGCTCGGCTTCGACTCGATCTGGTCGGTCGAGCACCACTTCACCGACTACACGATGTGCCCCGACGTGCTGCAGTTCCTCACGTACATGGCGGGGCGCACGTCGCGTCTGCGTCTCGGCTCCATGGTCGTCGTGCTGCCGTGGCACGATCCGCTGCGCGTGGCCGAGGAAGTGTCGATGCTGGATGCGATCTCCGGCGGCCGGATGATCCTCGGGCTCGGGCGCGGGGCGGGGAAGGTCGAGTTCGACGGCTTTCGCCTCTCGATGGACGAGTCCCGCGCCCGCTTCGTGGAGTCGGCGCAGATGCTGCTGCGCGGCCTCGAGACCGGCTACGTCGAGTTCGACGGCACGTACGTCAAGCAGCCGCGCAAGGCGATTCGCCCCGCGCCGTCGAAATCGTTCCGCGGCCGCACGTATGCGGCGGCCGTCTCGCCGGAGTCGGTGCCGATCATGGCCGAGCTCGGCGTGGGCATGCTGATCATCCCGCAGAAGCCGTGGAGCGAGGTCGCGAAGGAGCTCGACGCCTATCGCACGGTCTATCGCCAGGTGAACGGCGAGGACGCGCCGCCGCCGATCTGCGCGGGGTGGACGTTCTGCGACCGGGACGGCGATCGGGCGCGCGCGATGGCGCGTCGCTACGTCGGCGGCTACTTCCAGTCCGTGCTCGAGCACTACCAGTTCGCGGGCGACCACCTGAAGACCATGAAGGGCTACGAGTACTACGGCAAGTTCTCGGAGAAGATCGAGACGTACGGCGCCGACGGCGTCATCGACTTCTTCGTCGACTTGCAGGTCGCCGGCACGCCCGAGCAGTGCTGCGAGAAGATCCTCGACATCCGCCGCCGCGTCGGCAACGACCACTTCGTCGGCGTCTTCAGCTACGCGGGCTTGCCGTACGACGAGGCGGAGCGCAACATCCGGCTCTTCGCGAAGGAAGTCATGCCCGCGCTCCAGAGGCTGGACGCTCCGGCGCTGATCGCTTCGTGACCTTCGAGACCCTCGGGTACGCCGTCGACGACGGCGTCTGCACGCTGACCCTCGATCGCCCCGACAAGCTCAACACCGTCACGCCCAAGATGATCGAGGAGCTGATCGTCGCCTTCGATCGCGTGGACGCCGACGACGGCGTGCGCGCGGTCATCGTGACGGGTGCCGGCCGCGCGTTCTGCGCGGGCGCCGACCTGAGCGGCGGCGGCAAGGTGTTCGACCGGGATGGGCAACACGGCAGCCCGTCGGCGGAGGCGCATCGCGACGGCGGCGGGCGCGTCACCCTCCGGATCTTCGATCTCAAGAAACCGGTGATCGCCGCGATCAACGGCGCCGCCGTGGGCTTCGGCGCCACGTTCACGCTCGCCATGGACGTGCGGATCGCGTCGAGCGCGGCGCGGATGGGCTTCGTCTTCTCGCGGCGCGGTGTTGTTCCGGAAGCGTGCAGCACGTGGTTCCTGCCGCGCATCGTGGGGATCGCGCAGGCCGCGGAGTGGGTCTACACCGGCCGCGTGTTCGACGCGGACGAAGCACTGCGTGGCCGGCTCGTGAGCCGCGTCGTCGAGCCGGACGCGCTCCTGCCGACCGCGCGGGCGCTCGCGCGTGAGATCGCCGACCACACCTCCGCGGTGTCGGTCGCGCTGTCGCGCCAGATGATGTGGAAGCTGCTCGGCGCCGATCATCCGATGGACGCGCACCGTCTCGATTCACAGGGCATGTTCTGGACGGGCCGGTCCGCGGACGCCTACGAAGGTGTCTCGTCGTTCGTGGAAAAGCGTCCGGCGCGCTTCACGCTCAAGCCGAGCGTCGACATGCCGCCCTTCTATCCCTGGTGGGAGCCACGCTCATGAGTGAGATCGCGTCGATCGCCGCGTACCTGCCGTTCAACCGCGAGTGCATCACGGCGGGCTTCGAGCCCGCCAAGCGCGGCACGATCCCGGGTGTCCCGGAAGGGCGCTGGCTGATCATGCAGGACCAGAGCCTGATCGTCGGGAACGCGCTCGCTCTGCCGTCGGGCGCGCGGCCCGCGGGCTTCGACGGCTCGACCACGGAGCCGATCTGCCTCGGCCACTCCGACGGCGTGGCGCACTGGGTCCTGGCGCTCCCGAAGGGCGCCACGCTGCCGGCGGGTTTCCACGCCGAGACGGTGGTGCCGATGCGCGGCACGAAGCTGCCGGACGACCTGCTCACGCTCGGCGGGATGGCGATGCAGGCGCTCTGGTGGGAATCGACGAGCGGCTTCTGCCCACGCTGCGGCAAGCCGACGACGCGCATCGCGGGGGAGTGGGGCAAGAAGTGCGCGGGGTGCGGCTACGAGCATTACCCGCACCTGCACCCGGCGACCATCACGATGGTGCGCGACTCGAAACGGAAGCGCGTGCTCCTCGCGCGCAAGGCCGAGTGGGCGCCGGGGCGCTACGCGCTCGTGGCGGGCTTCGTCGACAACGGCGAGTCGCTCGAAGGCTGCGTCAAGCGTGAGGTGAAAGAAGAAGTCGGCGTCGATGTGGACGAGGTCCGGTACGTGGGCAGCCAGAACTGGCCGTTCCCGAGCCAGATCATGTGCGGCTTCATCGCGGAGTACACGGGCGGCGACGTCGTGGTCGACACCACCGAGCTGGAAGACGCGCGCTGGTTCCCGTGGGACGAGCTGCCGATCCGCCCGGCGCGCCACTCCATCGCCGGCTTCATCATCCACAACTTCTCGAAGTTTTAGCGCTCGGAGGGGAGCTTCGCTCCCCTTCCGACGGTCGTCGCGCGCCTTCGGCGCACTCCTCCCTGCCTCCCCACAGCAACAGGATTGCGCCAGCAAAGCTGGCGCTCGAACGCGTGTTGACCATCCGCCACGCGCTTTCGTAGCGGGAGAAAAATAGTTACGCGATGTTGACCAAACATCGGGAGCAACGGGATTAAAAGTTGGCGTCGATTGGCGTACATATCTTTGCACCAATAGTGTTTCAGTCGTTCTAGTTGGACAGCCACGGTGTGATCGTTAGCCACGTGCGGGCGAGATGGATGAGAGCCGCCACGAAGGTAGGGCACAGCCACGAATGAAGAGCGTCGTTGCCCCCGCGGCCCAGGTCTGATCGACCACCAGCCGGCGGGCGCGTGCGTCGCCGTCTATTCGGAGGGGCGTGAGCGCGCGCCGCGCGTATTTCCGGAGCGCTGTTGGCCCGTTCACAATCGTTTGACAGGTACGTTATCGCGCCCGCCCCGCGCACCGTAGCCCACCGATAAAGGCCTCAATGTCGCTTATGCTCGGCTCAATCGCCATACGGAGGAGATCGCCATGACGACTCGCAGACGTGTGCTTGGCATGGTCGGGGCTCTGGTCGCTCTGCCGGCTGTCTCCTGGGCTCAGACCGCTGCCCGGGTGCGGCGGATCGCATGGTTTGGTATCGGTTCGCCCGACGCGCCCTCGCCCTACCTCGAAGCCTTGCGCGCCGAGCTACGCGACTTGGGCTGGTACGAAGGCCGCAACCTGACGATCGCCCGTTACGGCTCGACGCGCGCCCCCGATGACTTCGAGCAGATCGCGCGCGAAATCGTCGCCGCCAGGCCCGAGGTCGTTGTCACGCAGGAGTTCACGACGTACGCCATGCACCGGATCCAGGCCACACTGCCGGTCGTCTTCGGCTTCAGCGGCGACCCCGTCGACGGGAAGCTGGTTCAGAGCTACGCGCGCCCTGGGACGAACTACACGGGCATGAGCTACCTGGCGATCGAGCTCGTCGGCAAGCGCATCGAGTTCCTCAAGGAGGCGGT
>JBGOTH010000384.1:0-3937 GCA_041476345.1 Methylomirabilia bacterium | reverse complement strand
ATCGCGCGCCGCGGCTGCAGCGGATCGACGGCGCCGACCAGATCGTGATCGAAGCGGATCAGGTCCTCTCGGGCATCGGGCTCATCTCGAACGCCGGCGCGCGGTTCGAGGCGCCCGAAACGATCTCCGGCCGGGGGCGCTTCGAAGACGTGCATCGCGGCGGCTACGACCCCGACCAGCACCTCGCGGACATGCGGCTCGACGGCGTGTCGGGCGAGGTGCTGTACCCGTCGCAGGGTCTCTTCTATTTCCGGATCGCGGATGGCGCGCTGATGTCCGCCATCTTCCGCGCGTACAACGACTGGCTCGCCGAATTCTGCCGCACGGACCCGTCGCGGCTCAAGGGCATCGCGATGATCAACGTCGACGACGTCGGTGCGGCGACCAAGGAGCTCGAGCGCGCGGCCCGCCTCGGTCTCGCCGGCGCGATGATCACCGAGCTTCCGCTCGACGACCGGCGTTACGACCAGCCCGAGTACGAGCCGTTCTGGGCCGCGGCCCAGGCCCTCGACATGCCGCTCAGCCTGCACACGGCCACCCGACGGCAAGGCAAGATCCGCGGGACCGGACCTCAGACGCTGCGGGACGCATCCAGCCGGGCGACGAAAGCGTTCGGTCCGGCAACCTCCATGTGCGACATGATCTTCTCCGGCGTGTTCGAGCGCCATCCGCGTCTCACGCTGGCCATCGTGGAGTTCGAGCTCTCGTGGGCCCCGCACCTGCTGGACACGATGGACTACACGTATCGCGAGCGTCACGAGGAGGCGATTTATCGCTTCAAGGGCAACCAGCGCCCGAGGGACTTCTTCCACCGTAACGTCATGCTCAGTTTTCAGGAGGACGCGATCGGCATTCGGCTGCGGGACGTGATCGGCGTCGACAACATGATGTGGGGCTCCGACTATCCCCACAGTGAATCGACGTTCCCGCAGTCGCGCAAGATCCTCGCGGAGATCCTCGCCGGCGTGCCGGACGACGAACAGGCGAAGATCGTCGGCGGCAACACCGCGCGTGTGTACCACTTCGACGTGGCGCGGCTGGCCCATGCTTGAGGAACCGACCTCTCTTCGGATCGAAGACCCCGGCGTGCGGGCGCTGTTCACGGAGAACGCGCGGTTCCAGTCGTGGCTCGACGTGGAAGCGGCGCTCGCGCAGGCCCAGGCCGAGCTGGGGGTCATCCCCGTCGATGCCTCGCTCGAGATCGCCCGCAAGGCGCACCTGAAATTTCTGGACCTCGCGGCCATCAAGGCGGGCCTCGCGAAGACCGGTCATCCGCTCGTGCCGGTGATCTGGGCGCTGGACAAGGCGTGCGAGGGCGACGCGGGCGGCTACGTGCACTGGGGCGCGACGACGCAGAACATCACGCAGACCGGCCAGCTCCTCCAGGTGCGGCGGGCGCACGACATCTTCCTGCGCCAGATCGCCACGATCCTGACGACGCTTGCCGACCTTGCCGAGCGAACGAAGGACGTGCTGCTCCCGGGACGCACGCACGGCCAGCATGCGGTGCCCGCCACCTTCGGCTTCAAGGTGGCGGTGTGGATCGACGAGCTCGGTCGTCACGTGGAACGCTTGCGTGGATGCGAGGGCCGCGTGTTCGTCGCGATGCTGGGCGGCGGCGCCGGCACGCTCGCCTCCCTCGGCGAGCTCGGTCTCGCGACGCAGGAGAAGATGGCGGCGCGGCTCGGCATGCGCCCGATGCCGGTGCCCGCGCGCACGATCGGCGATCACCAGTGCGAGTACGTGACGCTCCTCGCCATGCTCGCGGCGACGTGCAGCAAGGTCGGCCGCGAGATCTACACGCTCATGAAGCAGGAGTTCGGCGAGGTGGAGGAACCGGTTCCACTCGGTACCGTCGGCAGCAGCACGATGCCGCAGAAGCGCAATCCGAAGCTGTCGCAGGACATCATCGCCGCGGCGGCGCAGATCCGCGCGCTGGTCCCGCTGGCGCTGGAAGCGATGCAGACGGAGCACGAGGCGGACCGCACGACGAGCATCATGATGAGCCGCGCGCTCGTGCAATCGTGCGAGCTCACCGGCGACATGCTGCAGCGGATGATCTCGCTGTTCGACGGCCTGCAGGTATTCCCGGACCGCATGCGCGAGAACCTCGACCTGTCGGGCGGGCTCATCATGGCCGAGGCGCTCATGCTCGAGCTCGGCAAGCAGATCGGGCGGCAGCGCGCGCACGACGCCGTCTACGACGCGGCGCAGGGTTCCGTCACGGAGGCACGCCCGTTCCGCGAGATGCTGGCGGAGGACCCGCACGTGAGCGCCCGCCTCACGCCGTTGCAGGTCGACGCGTTGCTCGATCCCGCGCGGTACGCGGGCCTCTGTCGCCAGTTCGCGGAGCGCGGCGCCGCCATGGGGCGTGAGATCGCCGCGACGATCAGGAACGGGTGACGCGGGGGCGCAGAACCTTGTAGGCCTCGTACCAGAGCACGCCGGCGATGCCGGCCGCCGCCGCGACCGCGAGATCACGTGGCGACAGCGGCGCGAAGCGGAAGACGCCGGCGACGGGCGGCACGTAGATCGCCGCCACGAGCGCCGCGATGGTGGCGCCCGTGATCCACCACAGCGCCGGGTTCGCCGACCGGAGCGCCTCGAGAATCGTACGATCGTGAGACCGGTTCGCGTGGATCATCGCGAGATTCCCGAAGGCGAGCGCGGCAAATCCGAACGAGCGCACCTCGCCGCTCGGCGCACCGCGCTCCACCATCCACCAGCACGCGAGACACACGGCCGCCAGCACCGACACTCCGAGGAGCACGCTCACGCCGAGCATCTGTGCGCTGAAGAGCGGCTCCCGCGGATCGCGGGGCGGTCGCCGCATCGCGTGCTCGTCGCTCGGCTCGGCTTCGAACACGATCGAGCACGCCGGGTCGATCACGAACTCGAGGAAGACGATGTGCACGGGGAAGAGGAACACCGGCCAGCCGAAGACGAGCGGAAAGAACGACATGCCGGCGATCGGCACGTGCACGGCGAGGAGGTAGCGCATCGCGTTCCGGATGTTCTCGTAGATGCGGCGGCCGAGACGGACCGCGCCGACGATCGACTGGAAATCGTCCTCCACCAGGACGAGCGCGGACGCTTCGCGCGCGACGTCGGTGCCGCGCCGGCCCATCGCGATGCCGATGTGCGCGGCCTTCAGCGCCGGGGCGTCGTTGACGCCGTCGCCGGTCATCGCCACGACGTCGCCGCCCGTCTTGTAGGCGGTGATGAGCTGGAGCTTCTGCTCGGGTCGGATGCGCGCGAAGACGTTTACGCGCTGCACCGCCTGCGTGAGCGCGTCGTCGTCCATCGCGGCGATGTCGCCGCCGGTCAGGATGCCGCCTTCGGTCGCGATGCCGGCCTGGCGCGCGATGGCGAGCGCGGTGCCCGAGTAATCGCCGGTGATCATGACGACGCGCACGCCCGCGCTCCGGCACTGGGCGATCGCCTCCCGCACGCCGGCGCGCAGCGGGTCGGCGAGTGCCACGAAGCCGAGCCAGGTGAACCGGTAGTCGCGTGGATTCTCGAGCCAGGCCTTTTCTTCCCACAAGGTCTCGGCGATTGCCAGCAGCCGCAGGCCATGGCCGCCCGCACGCTCGACTTCTTCGCGCGCGCGCTGGGCCGCGCCCGCGTCGAGGCGGCACGACGCGAGCACGGTTTCCGGGGCGCCCTTGATCACGACACGGCGCTCGCCGGCGGGGGAACGCCACGCGTGGCACACCGCGAGGAATCCGGACGTGAGCGGATAATCGCGCTCGAGCGTCCACGCGTGGCGGAGCGCATCGGCCTGCGCTCCCGCCGCGGTGACGATCGCGCGCTCCATCGGATCGAACGGCTCGAGCTCGCAGGCGAGCGCCGCCGCCTCCAGGACGCGCGCGATGTCATGAGTCGCGGCGAACGTTTCCACCACCGCCATGCGGTTTTCGGTGAGCGTGCCGGTCTT
>JBGOTH010000383.1:0-3943 GCA_041476345.1 Methylomirabilia bacterium | reverse complement strand
GTGGGCGCCATCGACCTCGTCATCCAGCTCCAGTCGCCGCGCAACGTCGCCGCCGCCCTTCAGCGCGTCGGCCGCGCGGGTCACCTCCTCTCCCGCGTCTCGAAGGGCCGGATCGTCGTCACCAAAGGCGAAGAGCTGATGGAAGCGGCCGCCGTCGTTCGCGCGATTCGCGAGCGCGCGCTCGACCGAGTCACGGTGCCCGAGGCGCCGCTCGACGTGCTGGCGCAGCAGATCGTGGCATCGGTCGCCGCCGAATCACTGGACGCCGGCGTGCTCCTCGAGCGCGTGCGCCGGGCCGCGCCGTATCGTGGCCTGTCGCGGGACGACTTCGATCTCGTCGTCCGCTCGCTGTCGGAGCCGTTGCCGCGGGAAGTAAAAGGCATCGGGCCGCGTGTCCTGTGGGATCGCGTGAACGACCGGCTGCACGCGCGGCGAGGCAGCCGCTTCCTCGCCCTCACCTCGGGCGGCACGATCCCCGACGCCGGCCTCTACGACGTCTTCGTCGCGGAGACGGATCTCAAGATCGGCACGCTCGATGAGGAGTTCGTCACCGAGAGCCTGCCCGGCGACGTGTTCCTCCTCGGCTCGCATGCCTGGAAGATCGTCAAGGTGCAGGCTGGTCGCGTGCTCGTCGAGGACGCGAACGGGATGTCGCCCACGATCCCGTTCTGGAAGGGCGAGCACCCGTCGCGATCCTTCGAGCTCGGGCTCGGTGTGGCGCGCTTGCGGGGCGACGCCGCGAGGCATCTCGCCGAGCCCGGCTTCGACCAGTGGGCGGCGGACACGTGCGGTCTCGACGTGCGCGCGGCGGCGGCGATGCGGGCGTGGCTCACGAAAGCGAGCGAGGTGCTGGGCGGCGTCCCCGACGAAGACGAGATCGTCGTCGAGTCGTTCGCCGACGAGATGGGCGGGCGGCACGCCATGATCCACTCCGCGTTCGGCATGCGCGTGAACGGCGCGTGGGGGATGGCGCTCCGGCTCGCGGTTCGCCGCCGCTTCGGGCTCCAGGCGGAGGCAAGCCACGTCGACGACGGTATCCTCCTGTCGTTCGCGCCCGGCCAGGTACCGCCCGCGCCCGACCGGCTCGTGAAGCTCGTCGCGCCCGAAGAGGTCGACGGGCTGCTGGGCCGGGCACTCATCGGCTCGCCGCTGTTCACCACGCGGTTCCGGCACTGCGCGCTCCGCTCGCTCTTCATCGCGCGGATGTGGAACGGCCGGCGCACGCCGCCCTATCTGCAGCGCCTCAAGGCCGACGCGCTCATGGAGGCGGTCGGCGGCCTCGCGGAATTTCCCGTGGTCGCGGAGACCCTGCGCGAGTGCTTTCACGATGCGCTCGATGTGCCGCGCCTCAAGCGGCTGCTGGAGCGGCTGCACGACGGCGAGATCCGCACCCGCCACGTCGACACGCCCGTCCCCTCGCCCTTCGTCTACCCGCTGCTGCTCGCGTGGGACTGGGCGTATCTCGACGCCGGCCACGCCGAGGAACGGCGCAGCGACGCCGTGATCATGCGCAAGGCCTGGAGCACCACAGGGCCGAACGGGCCGTTCGACCCCTTGGTGGTGGCCACGGTCGAGGCCGAGCTCCAGAAAACGACGCTCGAGCGGCGCGCGCGCGACGCGAACGAATTGGCGGCGCTCCTCGACGAGCTGGGCGATCTCACCGACGACGAGATCGCCGGGCGCGTCGCCGTCGACGACCACGTGCCGATGCTCGACGCGCTGCGCGCGGAGCATCGGGTGATTCGGGTGGACTTCCCGGGCGGCCGGCGCGCCTGGATGGACGCGACGGAGCTCGCGACGTTCCACGCGTTGCCTTCGGCGACGGCGCTGGAGCGCGTGCTGCTGCGATATCTGCGGACGCACGGGCCGACGTCGGCGGCCGCGCTGGCAGGGCGATACGGCGTGCCGGCCGACGGTGTCACCGGCGTGCTCGAGACGTTGACCGCGCGCGGAATCCTTCGACGCGATGAATTCCTGGCCGGCGTCCCCGGGCCGCAGTACGTCCACATCGCGGTGCTGGACGACATCCAGCGGCGCCAGCTCCGCGCGCGCCGTGTCCCGCGCGCGGTGACGACGCCCGCGCAGTTCGCCGCGTTCCAACTCCGCCACCACCATGTGCATCCCGATCATCGACTGGTGGGCCCGCCAGGAGTGCTCGCGGCGCTCGAGCTCCTCCAGGGCGAGGATCTTCCCGTGCGCTTCTGGGAGCAGGAAATCCTCGGCGCACGTGTGGACTCATTCGAGCGCGAGTGGCTCGATCGGCTCGGCCTATCCGGAGAGATCGTTTGGACGACGTTCACGCGCACCGGCAATCGCATCGGCGTCGGGCTGCGTGAGAATCTCGGGTGGCTGCGCGAGTCCGGGGAGGTCCTCGCCGAGCTCGACACGCGAACGAAGAACGTCCTCCTTCACCTGCAGCTTCGCGGCGCATCGTTCGCGCAGGACCTGGTGCACGTGACCGGGCTCACGGCCGATGAAACGCAGGCGGCGCTGTGGGAGCTCTTCCGCGCGGGTCTGGTCGCGCCCGACACGTACAGCGCGATCGTGTCGGGGGACTCCGGGCGTCCCCCGCGCCCCCTGGGGTTTCCGCGTGCAACGGGTTCGGAGCACACCGGGCGTTCTGTGCGGCCGTTGCGGCGGGGGCAGGCGCTCGGGCCGCGGCGCGAGCTGCCCGTCGTCGGACGGTGGAGCGCGCTCGCCGCCGACGAGCCCCTTTCACCCGAGGAGCGTGCGGAAGCCCGCGCGCATCAGCTGCTGGCGCGCTACGGGGTCATCGCGCGAGAGCTGGCGGACGGCGAATGGTCCACGCTCCGGCACGCCCTGCTCCGAATGGAATATGGTGGCGAGGTCGTACGCGGCTACTTCGTCGAGGGGCTGTCGGGCGAACAGTACGCGCTCGAGGAAGCGCTCGAGGATCTCGCGGCGCCGCCACGGCGAGGCAAAACCCACTGTCTCGTGGCCGTCAGTGATCCCGCCAACCTCTGGGGCCGCGTCTTCACGCTCGCGGCGGCCGACGGCACGCGCGTGTCGCCGCCGCGGGGCGCAGGCTGGCTCATCCTCCGCGATGGGGCGCCGGTGGTGCTCGCCGAGAACCACGGACGCGAGATCACGACGCTCGCCGCGTGGCAGCCCTCCGACCTCTCCAGCGTGATGGAGGCGCTCAATGGGGTCCTCGAGCGCCCGCCCGCGTGCCGGCCGGTGCGGCGCATCGAAGTCGCCACGTGGGACGGACGACCGGTCGCGGAGACGGACGCGTGCGCCGCGTTGCGCGGCGCCGGCCTCGCCTAGAGTAGACTCGCCTCGGTGAGGCACGTCTTTGTCGGCCTGGCAGCCCTCGTCGGCGTGGTCCTCGTGGCCGGCGTCACCGAGGCCGAGCACGAGGTGTACTACCGGTACACGCTCCTCGGATACATCAAGGACGCGAGCGGCCGGCCTCTACGCGGCCGGGAAGTCAAGATCATCCGCGACAAGACCGGCTTCTCCTATCTCGGTGAGTCCGATGCCAAGGGCCTCTACGTGGTCGTGATCCGTCTCGGTGACGAGAGCGTCGGCGAGCGGCTCACCGTGCGCATGGGCACGCTGTCGACACGGACGACCGTTCGCTTCGAACCCGACAACCGGCACGACGAGCGGGGCACGCGAATGGACATCGAAGGCGCCCGCTTCGTCGAGCGCGCCGCGTGGTTTCCCTCGACGCTCGCGCTCTTCCTCGGCACCGCGTCGAGATAAGATGCTGGCAAGGCTCACGGTCGAGGAGGCAATGATGGCCAAGGCAGCGCGCGGCATGAAGGCATACGTGCTCATCGAAACGGCGGCGGGCAAGACGAAGCACGTGAAGAAAGCGCTCGCGAAGATGCGCTCGGCGTCGAACGTGGACCATCTCGACGCCGTGACCGGGCCGTACGACTTCATCGCCGTCGTCACCGGCGCCACCCTCGACGCG
>JBGOTH010000382.1:0-3951 GCA_041476345.1 Methylomirabilia bacterium | reverse complement strand
CTCGCGGGGTAACGGAGGTGGCGATGCTTAAGACTCCAGGCTGGGAAATGATGATCGTCTGGTATTTCTTCCTCGGCGGTATCGCCGGGGGTGCGTACTTCACGGCCGCCATCGCCGATATGTTCGGTGACGCGAGCGACCGCCGGGTGGCACGGACCGGATACTTCATCGCGCTGCCTCTGGTGGCCGTCTGCGGCGGGCTCCTCATCGCCGACCTCGGCGTGCCCGCGCGGTTCATGAACATGATGCGGGTCTTCAAGTTCTGGGACCCGATGTCCATCGGCGCGTGGGCGGTCGGAGTGTTCGGCGTGTTTACCTTCCTGTCGGCCGTGCTGAGCCTTCCCTCGTCGGCGCAGATCGACCGGTTGCGGCGGATGGTCTCGTTCGTCGGGATGTTCTTCGGTTTCTTCCTCGCAAGTTACACGGGCGTGCTCCTGTCGAGCTCGGCGCTTCCGTTCTGGAGCGACGCACGCCTGCTGGGGGCGCTCTTCCTGGCTTCGGGCGCGTCGACCGGCATGGCGGCGATCTCGCTGATCATGTTCGTCACGGGCGGGAGCGCGGGCGCTGGGTGGGGGAAGGTGAAGCGCGCGGATCGGTATTCGATGCTGTTCGAGCTGGTGCTCCTCGCGATCTTTGTGGGTGTGCTCGGATCCGCCGCGCAGCCCATCACCAGCGGCCACTTCGCGCCGCTCTTCTGGGGCGGTCTCGTCGGCGTCGGCTTGCTCGTCCCGCTCGCGATCGACTTCGCGGGCCACCGCGTCAAGCCGCTCGCCGCCGTCGCCGCCGCGCTCGTGCTGGCCGGCGGCTTCGTGCTGCGCTACGTGGTGCTGATGTCGATCCAGTCCTAACCGATCTCCGGGACGACTGGCGCGATCTCCTCGAGCGCCGGAGTACGTTCGCGGGGAGCCTCGTCCCGTACGGGCCGATCGTGGAGGCGTGGGCCAACTGGGAAGCGCCGGCCTCCACGCCGCCGTCGTGGGATCCGCATCTGTGTGACGCGCGATGGCGCCGCGGCGTTCCGCTGCTCGCCGAGTCGTCGCTGGCCCTCACCGCCGCGGATGTCGAGGAGACGCTCGCCGTCGCGATGGAGGCGGTGACCGCGACACATCCGGACGAGGCGGACGCCATGCGCCGCCTCGCCGACGAATGGGACGCAGGCCGCGTCGTTCCCTCGTCCTTCCTCGCGACGCGGGGCGGCGTGGCGCACGCGATGGCGCGTCAGCTGTCGGTCCGTCCGGTGGTCGCGGCGTTCCTCGCGTACGCCGGGCTTCGTCCGGCTCTGGAATGGTCGCTCGCCGGGGCGCAGGGGCTGTCGTTGGACGGCGTGTGGACCCTGGGAATCTGCCCGTTCTGTGGCGCGCCGCCGGGCTTCGGTGACATCGTCGAGGATGGCCGGCGGCAGTTGGTCTGTCACCTCTGTGGCGGGAGATGGATCTTCTCACGCGCCCGCTGCCCCCTCTGCGGCGCCGACGCCCCACACGACCAGGTCCGCTTGGAGCCGGGCGGGGGTGATGCCGCGTACTTCATTTCCGGATGCATCCGCTGCAAAGGGTATGTGAAGGAGGTCGATCGACGGCAGCGCTGGAACGCGCGCAACGCCCTGGTCGAGGATTGGGGCTCGCCGCACCTCGATCTCGTAGCCCGTGAGGCCGGATACTGGCGCCCGCTGCCGACGCTCTTCGAGGTGGCGACCTCGGCCTGAGCCTAATACGGAAGGTGTTTAGCCCGCCTCGGCTCACGATGATATGCATCGGGAATATGGTAAAAATGCTGGTCGTGCTCTCCAACCTTGTTTTGATCGGCTACGCCTGTGCGACGGGGCTGGCGCTCGCGTACCTCGTCCAGCGCGAGGAGCTTGTCCACCGGCTCGCTACGCTCGCGACAATCGCCGCATGGGCGGTACATTCGGTCGCCTTGATCGTGCGGGGGGTGGAGACAGGCCGGCCCCCGCTCGCTAGCCTGTCCGAAGCCGTATCGACCGCCGTGTGGGTGGTCGTGCTCCTCGAGATGCTGGTCGAGAGGCGCTGGCAGATGCCCGCGCTCGGCGCGTTCGTCATGCCCGTCGTGCTGATCCTGAGCCTCAACGCTTCGGCGATGCGCCCGCAGATCGGGGAAGCGTTCCGGGGGGCCTGGGTGTGGGTGCACATCGCGCTGGCGATGATCGGCGTCGCCGCTTTCGTCCTGAACTTCGCGGGCGCGCTGATGTATCTGCTGCAGGAGCGCCAGCTCAAGGCGAAGCGGCCGGGGACCTTCTACTACCGCCTGCCCGACCTCCAGACGCTCGACCGCCTGACCTACCGCACGCTCGCGCTCGGATTCGCGTTCCTGACCACCGGGTTGATCCTCGGCGCCGTGTGGGCGCGGACCTCGTGGGGCAGCGTGCTCACATTCGACCCGCTCGCGTCTCTCTCGTCGCTCGCGTGGGCCATCTACGCCGCGACGCTGGCCGGCCGCGCGGTAGCCGGCTTGCACGGCCGGCGGGCCGCCTACTTCTCCGTCTTCGGGTTTACCATGCTGGTACTCACGCTCGGCGCGGGCCTCTTCCTGCCCGGCCGTCACGGGTCCTGATGGCGCTCTTCGTCGCCGGCCTCAACCATCGTGTCGCCCCCGTGGCCCTGCGCGAGCAGCTCGCGGTCGAAGAGGACAAGCTGCGCGAGCTCATCCGCGATGTGCAGGCGTCGGGCGTGGCCACCGAGACCGTGCTGATCTCGACGTGCAATCGCGTGGAAGTCTACGCCGTGGCCGACGCGCCCGGTGAGGCACGCGCCGCGGTCTTCCGTCGCCTCTGCCAGCACCGCGGCGTCGACCCGGCGACGCTCGAGACGCTGCTCTACACGCACGTCGACGATGAGGCGATCCGCCACGCCTTTCGCGTGGCCGCGAGCCTCGACTCGATGATGGTCGGCGAGCCGCAGATTCTCGGTCAGGTGAAGGACGCGTTCGCGCTCGCGCAATCCTGCGAGACGGTCGGACCGACGCTGCACACGCTCTTCTCGCAGGCCTTCGCGGTGGCGAAAAAGGTGCGCACGGAAACCGACATCGCGCGCCACGCCGTCTCCGTCTCCTTCGCGGCGGTCGAGCTCGCGAAGAAGATCTTCGACGGCCTGACGGGGCGCGCCGTGCTGCTCGTCGGCGCCGGCAAGATGAGCGAGCTGGCCGCCAAGCACCTCGTGGACCAGGGCGCGTTCCCCATCTACGTCGTGAACCGGACGTGGTCGCGGGCCCAGGAGCTGGCGCGCGCGTTGGCGGCGACCGCCGTGCCGTTCGACGAGCTCGACACGGCGCTCGGCGCCGTCGACATCGTGGTGACGTCCACGGGCGCCCCCGAGCCGATCATCCGCCGCGATCTCGTCCAGCGCGTGATGTCCGGGCGGCGCGGCCGGCCGCTCTTCTTCATCGACATCGCGGTGCCCCGTGATGTCGAGGAGAGCGTGGAGACGCTGGACGACGTCTACTGCTACGACATCGACGATCTGCAGCAGGTCGTGGACGCCAACCTTCGCGAGCGTGCACGCGAGGCGCAGCGGGCGGAGGCGCTGGTCGAGCGCGAGGTCGCGAAATTCTCGGCCCGGCTCCGCGACGTGGAGGTCATCCCGACCATCGTGTCGCTCCGCGAGCGCCTCGAGGGAATAAGAGTCGCAGAGTTGCGGCGGGCTCTCGCCAGGGTGCCGGATGCGACCGCCCAGACCCGTGACGCCATGGAGGCGCTCTCGAGCGCGATCGTCAACAAGATCCTGCACGTGCCGGTCACCAAGCTGCGCGAGTCGTCGCGCGCGGGCGTCGGCCGCTCGTGGACGACGTTCGTGCAGGAGCTGTTCGGTCTGGGGCGCTCGACGTGATCCGCATCGGCACGCGGGCGAGTGCCTTGGCGCTCGTGCAAGCGGGCGAGGTGGCGGCCGCGCTGCGCGCGCGCGGCCAGGACGCCGAGATCCTCCCTATCCGCACGGAAGG
>JBGOTH010000381.1:0-3955 GCA_041476345.1 Methylomirabilia bacterium | reverse complement strand
CGCCTGACCGGGGCGGAGGCCATCCTGCGACCGATCGTGTTCATCGTGGTGTTCGTCGTCGTCGTCGGCGGCGCTTACGTCACCATCGGGACCGCGCTCCAGCGCTACGGCATCACCAGCGATGACCAAACGGCGGTGACCGGTATCATGATGCTGGCGGTCGATCGCAACGCCGGTTTCGCCACCGAGGAGGAGAACGCCGGGGCGAACCTGACTCCGCTTCTCAATGCGGAGAGCAGCACCGCCGAGATCGTGGCGTTCCTACCGCAGGCGGTGTTGACGTTCCTGTTTCGGCCGCACATCTTCGAGGCGAAGAACGCGCTCGCGCTGGCAGCGGCCGTCGACAGCAGCGTGCTCCTCGTGCTCGTGCTCGTGCGCTTGCGACACCTGCAGGCCGCCTTCCGTTGCGGTCTGCGACGGCCGCTCGTCACGTTGTCGCTCATCGCGTTCGCCCTGTTCAGCGCCGGCCTCTCCTTCGAGTCGAACTTCGGCGCGATCGTCCGGCACCGCGCCATGGTGATGCCGTTCCTTTTCATCCTGCTGGCGGTTCCCCTCAAGGACGCGCCGGACGGCACGGCGTCCGCGTGACGGCCCCGCGTCCGGACGAGCGGCACGCCGTCGTCCGCGTCATCGCGCGTCTGAACACCGGCGGGCCCGCCATCCACACCGTGCTGCTCACGCAGGGACTCGACGCCTCACGCTTTCGAACGGTGCTCGTGACGGGGACGGTGGCACCCACCGAGGGTGATATGACCTACTACGCGGCGAGCCGCGGCGTGACGCCGTACGTGATACGGGACTTCGGCCGCCGGGTCGGGATCTTCGGTATCGTGGGCACGCTCGTGCGGCTTTTCCGCGTCATGCGCGCGGAGCGCCCGCGCATCGTGCACACGCACACGGCGACGGCCGGTATCCTCGGCCGCACGACAGCGCTCGCGTACAACCTGGTGGCCCGTGTCACGGGCCGGCCGCGAGCTGTGCTGGTCCACACCTTCCACGGGCACGTGTTGCACGGCTACTTCAGCCCGCGGCGCACGTCGATGCTGCGCGTCATCGAGCGTGCGCTCGCGCGGCGTACGGATCGTATCCTCGCGGTGAGCGACGCCGTGAGGGACGACCTCGTGACACGGTACCGGGTCTGTCCGGCTCACAAGGTCACGGTCGTGCCCCTCGGTCTGGACTTCGGATGGGTCGCTGAACTGCCCAGCCGGGCCGGGGAGTTGCGTCGTGCGCACGGTATCCCGGATGGCGTCGTGACGCTCGGGATGGTGGCGCGGCTCACCGGCATCAAGAACCACGAATTGTTCCTCGAAGCCCTTGCTCGCGTGTCGCTTCCCGAGTGCCAGGGCGTCATCATCGGCGACGGCGAGCGGCGAGCCGCGCTGGAAGCCCTGGCCCGGGAACTCCTGCCACCCGAACGGCCTGCAATTTTTACGGGTTGGGAGCGTGAACAGGGTAAAATCTACGCCGGTCTAGACATCGTCTGTCTCACCTCACGAAACGAGGGGACTCCGGTGGCGCTCATCGAAGCGATGGCAGCTGGACGGCCTTTTGTTGCCACTGACGTGGGGGGGGTGCGAGACCTTGCGGTGGGCGAGCCGCGGAAGGATCTGCGCGGTTTTGAAGTCTTCGCCAACGGCATCATCGTGCCCCCGGATGACGCGGGCGCATTCACTTCTGCGCTGGAGGTGTTAGTGGGGCAACCTGAGCTGCGAGCTGCGATGGGTGCTACGGGTCGGACGGTCGCGATGACGCGGTACGGGAAAGAGCGCCTGATCAAGGACGTGGAGAGCGTGTACGACGCGCTCCTCGGGCGCCGCGGGGAGGCCGCATGCGGGCGCTGATCACGGGCGGAGCGGGATTCATCGGCTCGCATCTGGCCGAGGAGCTGCTCCGGCGGGGGAGCGAGGTCACGATCATCGACGACCTCTCCACGGGGTCCTTTACGAACGTCGAACATCTGAAGACCCACCGTAGCTTTTCGTACGCCATCGACACCATCCTCAATCGGCCGCTGATGGCGGAGCTCATCGACAGCGCCGACGTCGTGTTCCATCTCGCCGCC
Source organism: Methylomirabilia bacterium (assembly GCA_041476345.1). Lineage (GTDB taxonomy): Bacteria > Methylomirabilota > Methylomirabilia > Rokubacteriales > CSP1-6 > VGLJ01. Next base: position 1,890 of record JBGOTH010000381.1, on the reverse strand, counting down.
GCCGTCGGTGTCCGCCTCATCATCGAGCGTCCGGTCCACACCATCGAGACGAACATCATGGGCACCGAGCTGGTGCTCAACATCGCCGCGAAGAAGAAGAAGCGCGTGCTGATCGCTTCGACGAGCGAGGTGTACGGGAAGACGAACGTCGTGCCGTTCAACGAGGACAGCGACCTCGTGCTCGGCCCCACCGTCAAAGGACGCTGGAGCTACGCGTGTTCGAAGGCCATCGACGAGTTCCTGGCCCTCGCGTACTGGAAAGAGCAGCGGGTGCCCGTGGTCGTCGTGCGCTTTTTCAACACGGTGGGACCGCGCCAGACCGGACGCTACGGAATGGTCATCCCGACCTTCGTCAAGCAGGCGCTGGCGGGCCGCCCGATCACGGTGTTCGGTGACGGCGAGCAGACGCGCTGCTTCACGTGGGTCGGCGACGCCGTGGGGGCGGCGATCGACCTTGCCGGGCACGGCGATGCCACGGCGCAGGTCTTCAACATCGGCTCGGACGAGGAAGTGTCCATCAGCCACCTCGCTCACCTGGTGAAGGAGATGACGCACAGCGCGTCCCCGATCGTCCTCGTGCCTTACCAGGAGGCGTACGAGGAGGGCTTCGAGGACATGCGGCGCCGGGTACCCGACATCGGCAAGGTCCGGCGGCTGATCGGCTACGCGCCCTCCATGACGCTCGCAAAGATCCTCAACGAAGTCATCGCCTTCTATCGCGACGAGCGACGGGTGGACTGGTAGCGTGAACGCACGGTTCCGCGCCCTGTTCACATCCGAGGTCGGCGCGATCGACGCGGTGCAGCCGCTGTCGCTGGTGACCCGGCGGCGGACCGCGTCTCGCGCTGTCCGCGTCCGCGAGCTTCGCGTGCGTGAATACCGGGCCAAGCGCGTGATCGATTTCGTCCTGGCGAGCGGCGCGCTGGTTGTCTCGGCGCCGGTCTGGCTTGCCATCGCGGCGGCCATCAAGCTGGAGGACCGCGGGCCGGTCTTTTACGTGCAGTCCCGCTGGGGCCTTCGGCAGCGCCCGTTCCAGGTCTACAAGTTCCGGTCGATGATCGTGGATGCCGACAAGAAGTTCGGCGCCGTTCAGGCGGGGCGCAACGATCCGCGCTTCACCCGAGTCGGTCGCTTGCTGCGGGGCACGAGCCTCGACGAATTGCCCCAGCTCCTGAACATCTGGCGCGGTGAGATGAGCTGGGTCGGGCCGCGCGCCCTCCCCATCAACGAGAGGCAGCAGAACGAAGCCACCGACCTTCCCGACGACGCCATCCCCGGCTTTCACGAGCGTTGCAGCGTGCGACCGGGGTTGACGGGCATCGCGCAGGTCTTTGCGCCGCGCGACACGCCGCGGCGGCACAAGTTCCGGTACGACCTCTTCTACATCAAACGGCAAAGCCTGTGGCTCGATCTCAAGCTCATCGCCGCGTCCTTCTGGATCTCGCTGCGGCTTCGCTGGGAAACGCGAGGTCGGAAGATTTGAGTCCGGATGTGAACGAGCAGATGACGCTGTTCGACTACTGGAACATCGTCTGGCGCGCGAAGTTGGGCATCTTCGCGCTCGCCCTGATCGCGACCCTGGTCGGGCTGGTCTACGGACGAATGCAGCCCAAGATCTACACGTCCAAGGCGACCATCCTGCAGCCGAAGGACGCGGCCCCCCAGTCGATTTCGGGCTCTCTCGGGGCTCTCCTCGGTGGGGGCGGGCGCGAGGGCGGCGGCGGCGGCGGCCTCAATCTCGGCGCGCTCACCGGCGGCGCTGCCTCGATGTCGCCCAACCTCGACATGTTCCTGGCGTTGCTGAAGAGTCGCTCGCTGCGGCTGGACGTCATCGGGGAGGCGCAGAAGACCTTCGGCGCGGACGTCGGTAGCAAGATCGTGAGCGTCGAT
>JBGOTH010000380.1:0-3960 GCA_041476345.1 Methylomirabilia bacterium | reverse complement strand
GCGCTAGTGAGACTCATGGGCGGTTTCCCAGCGTCGCGGCTGTTGCCCGGTCGCGTCGTAGAGATACATGATGACCTGCCAGATCTGCTCCTCGGTGAGACGCTCTTCCCACGGCGGCATGACGGAGTTCCACGGCGTCGATTCCTTCGGCAGCCCCGGACCTCCCTTGGCGATCCGCCAGAAGAGGTACGCCTCCTGAAGCATGGCGATGGTGCCGGGATCCTGGAAGTTCGCCGGCGGCGGATTGAACCCGTGGGCGAAGTGGCCTTTCCCGTCGAGGTTGTCGCCGTGGCAATACATGCAGTTGCGGATATAGGTCTCGCCGCCGGCGGCCACGTGTTTCGCGACACCTGCCGTGTCTTTCCGAAGCGGATTGTCGAGACCGGCGATCTGCAGCTCCTTGCCCCGAAACTGGATCGCGGCGGGGGGCGCAGGGTGCACGGCACGAAGCTCGGCAGGCGCTTGCGGCTTCGCGGCCGCCTGCGTGTAGGCGTAGTAACCGAACAGAAGCGGAATGACGATCATCAGCACGCGACGGAGCGTCCGTTTGTCACGGTCGACGAGCGTGGCGCGCAGCGGCTTCTGAAAGGCGCGCCACGAATCCGAGTCCGACGAGACGTAGACCAGCGTCGCGAGCAGCACGACCATCATGTAGAGCGACAGCACGCTGAAGGGCGCGGGCGGCCGGATCCCGAAGCGCAGGGTCACGAAGGCGAGCGTGAGGATCAGCGCAGCCTGGAGGAGAGGCGAGCGGAGGAATTTCATCGGCTCACTTCAACGTGAGCAGGAAGGCGACGACGTCCATGTATTCCTTCGACGTGAGCACCTGGCCGAACGTCTGGGGCATCACCCCGGGCGGGAACCCGGCGACCGTTCCCATGCCCTTCGGGTCGAGGATCTTCTTCATGATGTAGTCGGGCGTCTGGATCTTGGAGATCTGCGACAGATCCGGCCCCACCGGCGATGCGCCGATCTTGCCCGCCTTATGACAGGCGATGCAGCCGGCCTTGGCCTGGAAGAGCGCTTCTCCCGCCTTCGCGTCGCCCGGCAGGCTGATCGCCGCCGCCGCGCCGCCGCCGCCGCTTGCGGACTGGCCCGCCGTCGCGGGAATGTCATTGAGCGCGACGTCGACGGTGCCGCCGAGCGACTCCAGGAACGCGGTGAGCGCCCATAGCTCCGAACGATTGAGGCCGATCGGCGGCTTGTCGATGGCGGGCATGATCGGCGGGTAGCCCTCGACGATGTACGCGGTCGGGTGGAGCAGCGATTCGATGATGTACGCCTTGGCGTTCATGCCGGGCTTCGTCTTGCCGGCGCGGCTGCCGATGCCCGCGAGATCCGGCGCGCGCGTCCCCTTCTGGCCGATGCGGTGGCAGATCTCGCACGTGCCCTTGGTCTTGAAGATCTCTTCGCCGGCCTTCAAGAGCTGGGCGGGCGTCACGTTGCCGCCCTCGAGCGACAATTCCTGAGGCGGCTTCGACTCGATCTGCGGGATGTAGTTCGCGTAGCCCGAGTACGAGCCCATCACCGCGAGCGCCACCAGGCCGACCTTGACGCCGACAGGCACGCGCACTTACGTGCGCTCCTTCTGCGTCATGATCGGCGGGGCGTGCCCGTGCCCGCCCTCCTTGCCCTTGTCCGCGAGGCCGCCCAGCCAAAAGATGAACGTCACGAGCGCGAAGAACACGGTGGTGACGATGGTGATGACGTTCGCGGCGTAGCCGAGGGCCGGGGTGGCCGCGTCCACGGAGGTGTCGCGGAGCACTCCGTACACGTGCCAGTGCTGGCGAATGCCCGAGCGCGCGAAACCCATGAGCCCCATCAGCCACGTGAACGTGACCGCGAGGATGATGAGGACGTACTGCGAGCGCGGCGCGATCGTGCCCCACCGAATGGTGCCGGTGGAGCGCGCCCCCTTGAACATCGGGATGTCGATCGCCATGACGAGGGCGATCGCGCCTAACACCGCCCCCACCTGATAGACGGAGAACCCGATGCGGACGAGCGACTCCACGAAGTAGCCGTACACGCCGTAGAAGACGACGATGCAGGCGGCCGCCGCGAACGCCGCCCACTGCACGGCCATGCCCGTCTTGACCCACGACGTCGTCGCGACGCGATTGGCGCGACGGTAGAGCACGAAGGACAGGAAGGTCGTGAGGATCATCAGGTTCACGACGGTGTTCTTGGCCGACATGACGCCGAAGAAGCCGAGCAGGGGGTGGTGCGTGCCGCCCATCGCGCGCGCCTCGTCGAGCGTGATCACCATCGAGCGGGGCGTCGCCCAGACCAGGAAGCCGATGGTGAGCACGACCAGCATGGGAGGCACGAACTTGCGATAGCGCTCGGAGCCCGGGATGCGCTCCATCCCGAGCCAGAGGTAGTAGTTGGATCCGATGAACAGGATGCCGATGAGGATGGCCTGGATGATCCAGAGCCACGACATGAACCCCCCCATCATCGTGATGCCCATCGTCTGGTTGAATGCGTAGATCTCACGCCCAAGGTAGTAACCCGCGAAGGGCAGCACGATGAAGGCGGACAGCGCCACGAAATTGCCGATGTATCCCATCCAGTCGTAGCGGGCCCGCTCCTCCGCGTTCTTGGCTCCGAGGAAGCGGAACGCGGCGTACGCCGCGCAGATGGTGCCGCCGAACACGATGTTCGCGATGAGCCGGTGGATGTTGATGGGCATCCACGTGGGGTTGTGGATCGCCGCCCACACGCCTCCCTTGAGCGCGCCTGACTCGGTGACCCCCGCCGGCGAGATCATGAACGTCACCCACGAGTTGGCGACGAACAGGATGGCGGTGCCGAAGAGGTTCGAGAGCACGCCGAGGCTCACGTGGATCCATTTCTTCCGGCCCTGGAGCCAGTCCCAGCCGTAGTACCAGAGGTAGACCGTGAACGTCTCGGCGAAGAAGAGGAGGGCGTACACCCCGTACGTCGGGAAGAAGATGGACGTCATGTACGCCCAAAACTTCGGGTAGTAGCCGACGAACAGGAAGAGGAGGAGCGCACCCAGAAGGGCGGTGGTGGAGAAGGCGGCGAAGGTGAGCTTGACGAGCTCGTGCGAGAGCCAATCGTAGCGCTCGTCCCGCGTGCGCCAGCCGATCGCTTCGATGATGACGGCGAAGATCGGCACCCCGAGGATGAAGGCGGCGAAATTGAGGTGCAGCTGCGCCACCGCCCACACGGCCAGGCGCGAGCCGATGAGGGGAAAGTTGCGATACGCAGGCTCTTTCGCCGCCTCCTGCGCGCACGCGGGGAGCGCCGTAAACAGAAGGACGGAGCCCGCCAGGACGAGCGCTGCCGAGGCTACCTTCGAAGCCGACCGTCGCGAGAGCGTTGGAATACCCTCTCTGAAACATTTGACGGCCACGGGCCGTCAAGGCTTACGGACGAGCTTGTTCCCAAAGTCACATGATCGTTTCAGCGATTTTTTAGGGCAAACGCCCTGCACTGTCAAGCGGAAAGCCGGCTCGTCAGTTTGACACTCACCGAACCGGTCGCTAGCATGATCAACGAGCCCCGCGAATGAAGCCGCACTTCTCCCAGCGCATCCAGTTCTCGCTCGCCTATGTGCTGGTGGCCGCGCTCGTCCTCTCGCTCCTCCAGTCCTGGCTCCTGGCCCCGCGCACCGTCGAGATCCCGATGTCGAAGTTCCTCGACCTGCTCCGCGCCGACAAGATCGACAAGGCCGCTCTCACCGAGCGGGAGATCCGGGGTCTTGCCAAACCGGGTGCGCTGCCGCCACCGCCGAGCGCGGCCGGGGACCGCCTGCGACAGATCCTCGGCTCCGACGACGACGTGCGGGTCTTCACCGTCACGCGCATCCCGGGCGTCGACGAGCAGTCGCTCGTGCGGGAGCTCGAGCAGCATCACGTCGAGTTCGCGGGCAAGATCGAGACGACGTTCTGGAAGGACCTCCTCTTCGGCTGGGTCATTCCGCTCGCGGTG
>JBGOTH010000379.1:0-3978 GCA_041476345.1 Methylomirabilia bacterium | reverse complement strand
GGGCTGCGCCCGTCGGAGCACTCGCCATAGCCGGTGATGCCGGCGTCGGTGCGCACGGCCACGAACTGCCACGGGCGCCAGCCCGCGTCGACGACGAACGTTTCGATCCCGGTGATCTTCATGCGAATCCCTCGAGCACGACCTTCCCGATCACGTGGCCGCCTTCGAGCATCGCGTGCGCGCGCTTGAGATTGGCCGCGGTGATCGGGCCGAGGTTGGTCGTCATCGTCGTGCGCAGCGTGCCCTTCTCGAAGAGCGCCGCCGCCTCGTCGAGAATCTGGTGCTGCACGACCAGATCCGCCGTCTGGTATTGCGGCCGCGTGAACATGAGCTCCCACGCGAACGAGACGCTCTTGGCCATGAGCGGCCCGATGTCGAGCGGCGTCTGCGTGCCGACGATCGAACAGATCTTGCCCTGCGGCGCGATGATCGACGGAAACGCACCGACGTACGCGTCGAGGTTGCTGAAGCAGACGATGTAGTCGACCTCCGCGCGGCCGAGCGCCGCGAGCTGCGGCGCCAGGTCCTTCGAGTGGTCGACGACGTCGTCAGCGCCGAGGCCGCGGACCCACGCGACCGACTCCGGCCGCGACGCCGTCGCGATCACGCGCAGGCGGGCAAGCCGCTTCGCGAGCTGGATCGCGATGGAGCCGACGCCGCCGGCGCCGCCGATGACGAGCAGCGACCGGCCGGCGTGCCCGCCCGCCTTCGAGATGCCGATGCGCTCGAACATGCCTTCCCACGCGGTGAGCGTGGTGAGCGGCATCGCCGCGGCCTCGGCGAAGCTCAGGGTGGTCGGCTTGCGTCCGACGACGCGCTCGTCGACGAGCTGGAACTCGCTGTTGCCGCCCTGTCGCATGCGCGCGCCCGCGTAGTACACGGCCTCGCCGGGCTTGAACAGCGACACATGGGTGCCGACGGCCTTCACCACGCCCGCCGCGTCCCAGCCCAGGATGCGCGGCGTCGTCTCCACCTGGTCTTTCGGCGCGCGCATCTTGTAGTCGACCGGATTGACGGACACCGCCTTCACTTCGACGAGCAGGTCGTGGCCCTGCGCCACGGGCGTCTCGACCTCGAGGTCGAGGAACGACTCGGCGTGGTCGATGGGCAGATAGCGGTAGAGGCCGACGGCTTTCATGGTGGTGTGTACAGTAGCACCGCATGCCACGGCCTCGATATACGGCAGTCGCGATCCTGCGCGTCGACGGGAAGTTCGTGTTTCAGCAAGCCGGGATTAGGGATTCGCCGCCGCTAGCTTCAGCTGATCGCGAAGGTCACCGGCGAGCGTTTGGTGTCCTTGCTTCTCGAGGGTGTCGATGATCTGCAGGATGACGCCGCGGACTTCCACGAGAGCCCCGGGTCGGTATTTGGCCGCCTCCAGCTGTGCGGCGCCGACTCGATGCATGAGGCGCCAATAGTCTTCGGGCGCCGGCTCGATCTTCTCGGCGCGGATCTTTTCTCTGAAGCAGCGCAGCTCCACCGTGAGCGGCGTCGTGAATGCACGTCCCACCACGGACATGAGCCGCCGAGCGCTCGCGATGCAATCGTCCCAGCGTTCAGCCACGATCGCTTCGAGCATCGACTGCTCCGCTTCCCATTGCGGGCGGTTATCCTTGCAGGGCAGTCGAAGCAACGCCGTCGTGCCATGCCGCTCTATCTCGAGATCGACGGTGTCCCCCCGCGGTGCTCTGGCCAGTACATCCGCCCAATCGTCGACGCTCACCGCCTTGATCCCGGCCAGACTTATGAATCGATCCCCACGCTTCAGTCCGGCGTTCTCAGCCCAATCGGTCACGTCGATCACATAGCCAGCCCGATCGGCGAACCAGCCGTCGTCGCATGGGAGCGGCACCTTTCGACGCGGCTTGTCCAAGGCCTTTTGGGCGGACGCCTTGAATTGGGCGACGATCGAGAAGTCACCGCACCGTTTCTCAGCCTGTTCCGCGCGGTCCGACGCCGCCGGGTGCGTGGAAAACCACGCGCCTCCATTCCGGCTCCGCGCCATCTGGCGAAATGTTCCTGCAAGATCCCGACAGGCCTCCTTACCAATCTTGCCGAGCAGCGAGGCGGCGAACGCGTCAGCCTCATCTTCCTGGACGCGGTCGAAGGCGCGCACGACAAGTGTCGCGGCCTTGTCGCGTGGCTCCTCGGAGGCTCTACGGTGACCGAGTTTGATGTGACCCAGCTCGTGGGCCGTGATCGCGCGAAGTTGGCCGCTCGGGAGCGCGAGCGCTCCTTCGGTAAAGAGCAGATCATAGGAAGCGCACTCGCGACGCGGCGCTACAGATGCGTTGATCCGCTGTCCTTGCCGAATCCCCAGACCGATCTTGCAGCCTGGCGCGGGCCGCAACGACGGATCCGCGGACCAGAGCGCCACCAACGCAGCGCCGACGTAGGATTTCTCCGCTTCGGTCGCGGCACGGACGGAGCCAGGCCCAGCGAACGACGTGGCCGTGCTGCATCCAGCAAGGGTCGCCGCCGAGAACAGCAGCGCTCCCATGACGCTCGTGCGTCCCATTTCGCGCCCTTCAGGCGGCTGGCGGTATCAGTCCTTTGAATGGTGACCCCGGCGGGATTCGAACCCGCGATCTCGACCTTGAAAGGGTCGCGTCCTGGGCCAGGCTAGACGACGGGGTCGGGTCGCGGTCAGTATACCCGACGGCGGTGAGCGCTCTAGCGCGGTTGGACGATGGTGGTGTGCACCTGGACGACGTCGCCCGCGTGGAAATTCGAACCATCCGGCACCCAGACGCTGATCGGGCCGCGCGGTGAGTCGATCGTCAGCGCGCCCGCCGGGCTGACGGAGAGAATGCGGCCCGTCACCATGGACTGATCCCCTGGAACAGGCGCGGGCGCGGTGAGCGTCGGACCCGGTGTCACGCCACCCTCTCCCGAGACCGCGACCATGCGTACCGGTTGCACGCGCACGCTCACCGTCACGGGGCGACCGACACTAAACCGCATCTGCGCACCATCGGCGAGCCACACGCGCATCGGACCGCGCGCGGACTCGATCAGGGCGACGCCGGGCTGCTCGAGCGCCGTGATCCGACCGGTCACGTCGAGGGTCGCGACGGGACCGGACGGCACCGGAATCATCAGCCGGGGCGGCAGCAGCACGGTCTCGATCGGATCGGGACCAAGCAGCACGCCCGTCACCGTCGCGTACCCGTGAAGCTGCAGCCGCGCGATCTGATCCGGCGTCACCTGCACGCGGAACTGTCGCCCGGCGTCATAGAGCGTCACGATGCTTCGCCCGGAATCCCACGTCCAGACCTCGCCCGTGTACGTGGCCGGCGCGGCCGACGCACCGACGGCGAACAGGACGAGGACGGTCACCACCAGGAAGATGGTCTTCACGGACTACGACTGGCTGGCGAAGCCGAACCGGAACGAGGTGACGAGGACGCGGAAGGTGGCGACGGGGTGCCCGCCCGGCACCTTGATCACGAAGCCGGCGCTCGACCCGGAGGCGATGGCGCCGACGTACGAGACGCCGCTCGCGACCACCTTGCCGGCGCTGTCGAGCGCCTCGGCGGTGACATAGACGTCGATGGCGTCGGATCGCGCGTCATTGAAGACACGCCCCTTCACGGTGGCCTGAGCCTGGTTGCTGCGATCTACGGTGTGGTTGAGATGGAAGGGCGCCGGCGCCTGGCCGTAGGCGACGCCGACGGCCGACGCGATGATGAAAAGCAGGACCGCCGGCAGCCAACAGGGCGGGCGGAGGCGCGTCATGGCGACCACCATAGCACACGCATCCGCCCCTCCTACAGGCTGCCCTCTTCTCTGACCGATCCGCCGAATCCCCAGGCCCAGGCGAGCGCGCCGGCCAGCGCCGGCAGCACGACGAACAGCTGGAGCGAAAGCGCGATCGCATTGTTCGAGAGGTCGCCCGTGTACTCCAGCCCGCGCACGCCGAGGAGCGACGCGACGAGCGTGATGAGCCAGTTGGCCCACGCCGGGAATGCCACGAGG
>JBGOTH010000378.1:0-3979 GCA_041476345.1 Methylomirabilia bacterium | reverse complement strand
CTCGGTGACCCGGTTCGCGGCCTCGAAGTCGTTCCAGTGGCCGGTCCCGAACGCGAGGTAGCCGTAGAAGGCGTTGATCAGGATCTTGAACGACTGCTGAATCGCGTCGAGGTGCGTCCGCTCGTCGGGCGTGGCGGCGGTGCGGCTCGCGCGCTTCGCCGCGACGCGTACGTCCCGCAGGTGCGCCAGCAGGGTCGAGAAGACGCCCAGCCCGTCGCTCGCGGGCGCGATGTGTTGCGCGAGCATCAGAGACGGATAGAGCGAGGTGACATCCACGTGCAGCACCGGCCGCGCTACTCCTCGCTGGAACACGGCGGTATAGCCGCCGCCCACCGACCGCGGCGGACTCGGCGTCGGCACGGACTGGCCACGGCGCAGATATTCGCGCAGAAGGAGCGCGTCGATCTTGGCGGCGGCGCCGCGCAGCACCGCCGACTGGTAGTCGAACGGCAGGAACTGCGCCTGCGCGAAGTAGGGCGGGGCGAAGACGGCGCCGACGCCGAGCGTCTCCACGGCATCGTCGCCGGCGTAGGCCATGAGCTCGTCGGGCGATTCGAAGAACGCGCGGGTGATGCGGGCCCCGTCGACATACGTCCGGTCGGCAGCGGCGACGCCGAGATGACGCGCGATGTCCTTGAGGCCGAGCGAAGGCAGGTCGCGCGTGCCCGCGTCCCGGAGCAGCGCCAGCATCCACGTGTCGACGATGTGACGCCCGGCGATCTCGTAGCGCCGATAGCCCACCGAGCGCTCGGCGATCGACAGGCGGGAAGGGCGTCCGCGGAGCGCGCTGCCGTCGCGCCCCCACGCGAGCGTGACGCCGTGCCGTCGCGCGCGCGCGTCGATGTACTCGAGGTCGAAGCGAAAAATGTTGTGCCCCTCGATCACGTCGGGATCGCGCTCGGCGATGAGGCGGCCGCACTCGGCGAGGAGCGCTTTCTCGTCGAGGCGATCGCCGCGCACGACGTGACGGAAGCCGGTCGAGTCGGCGAGCGCGACGGCGACGATGCGGTCGCCTTCCCGCGTGGCGTTCGGGAACTCGAATCCCTCGGTGGTGATGACTTCGATGTCGAGCGCGAGCCGGCGCAGGTCGCCGAAGCGCATGTCGCCGAACGACGTCTGCCCCGTCAGCAGCAGGTAGGTATGCGCGGCGTCGCCGGGGAAGAGATACGGCGCGTCGGCCGCGGCAGGTGCGGTGCGGCTGCGTTCCCGGCAGAGATCGCGGCCGGCGAGCGCGTCCGCCCACGACGCGAAGCGCGCGAACCAAGCGAGGCCGCCCGCGCCGTCGAGCCGGTCCATGGCGGTGAGCCCCGGCGCGTTCTGAAGGAGTGCAGGGTCGGCGACGAGAAGGAACGGCGCGAACGGCTCGCGCGAGACGACGGTCTGCCCATCCACGCGCCGGTACACGCGCACGTGAGCCCCATCGGGATCGAGGTGACAGGCGAGGATGCCGGGCGTGTCGTCCCACCCGAAGACGATGGGCGGGCGGGTGTTCACGCCGCCGATTGTAACGCGTATGCTCGTCGCATGAGACCACGCGGGTGGTGGATCGCGGACGCGGTGGCGCACCGGAGGATCGCCTAGGTGGACGCTCCCGTCTCGCTCGTCAAGCAGCTTCTCGAGATCGTCGTGAACCTGCACGCGACGGTGCCGCGCGATCATCCGTCCGTGGCGATCATGGGCCAGGAGCGGATGGGGAGCGGTGTCGTGGTCGGCGAGAGCGGGCTGATCCTCACCGTGAACTACGTCGTGATGGGCGCGCAGACGGTGCAGGTGTCGTTTCTCAAGGGCCGCCGCCAGCGCGCGGAGGTCGTCGCCCAGGATTTCGAGACGGGCCTCGCCGTGCTGCGGATCAAGCGGCAAGGGCTGCGGGGCGCCGCGCTCGCGCCGACCGAAGGGCTCGATCGTGGCCTGCCGGTCGTGGCCGTCGGGACCACCGGCGCGCAGGAGCGCCGGGCGAGCGGGGGCCACATCACCTACCTCGGAGAGTTCGAGGCGTACTGGGAGTACCTGCTCGACCGCGGCGTGGTGTCGAGCGCCGCCAACCCTGGCTACGGCGGCGGGGGGCTCTTCGACCTCGCCGGACGCCTCGTCGGCATCCTCTACCTCAACCTCAACGAGGTGGCGCGCTGCTCGCTCGCGATCCCGGTCGACGCGTTCCAGACGCACGAAGAAGAGCTCATGCGCTACGGCCGGGTGGTGAGCCGCCCCAAGCGCGCCTGGCTCGGCGTCTTCGCGCACGCGATCGAGGAAGGCGTGGTGGTCGCGGGCGTGGTCCCCGGCGGGCCGGGTGAAAAAGGCGGATTGCGCGAGGGCGACCTGATCGTCTCGTTCAACGCCGAAGAGGTCGGCTCACGACGTGACCTTTACACGCGTCTGTGGAGCCACGAGCCGGGCGAGCGGCTGTCCATCGAAGTGATGCGTGACAATAAGGTTTGCCGCGTCGAGGTGACGGGCGGCGACCGCGCCGACTTCTTCAAGCACCGCTAGGAGACTAATCACATGGACATGGGCATTCGCGGGAAGGCGGCGCTGGTGACGGCCGCGAGCAAGGGCATGGGCAAAGCGACTGCGATGGGGTTGGCTGCCGAGGGCGCGCGCGTGCTGATGTGTGCGCGCACGGAGGCCGACATCAAGGCCGCCGCCGACGACGTGCGAGCCAAGACGGGCGCCGAGGTCATCGGGATGGTGGCCGACGTCACCAAGAAGGAAGACGTCGAGCGGCTCGTGAAGCGCGCCGAGGAAGCGTTCGGAGGCGTCGACATCCTCGTCGCCAACGCCGGCGGTCCGCCTCGCGGCGATCTCGATCAGATGACGGACGAGCAGTGGTACGGCGCCTTCGAGACGACCGTGCTCTTCGTCGTTCGCTTGATCCGCGGCGTCGTGCCGTCGATGAAGAAGAAGAAATGGGGGCGGATCCTCACCATCCAGTCCGTCTCCGTCAAGCAGCCGGTGCCGGGCCTGCTCCTGTCGAACGCCGTGCGGCCGGGGACGGCGGGCCTGGTGAAGACGCTGTCCGAGGAGCTCGGCAAGCACAACATCACGATCAACGTCGTCTGCCCGGGCAAGATCCTCACCGACCGGCTGCTCGGCGGCGTCAAGCAATCGGGGCTGTCGCGGGACGACTTCGTCACGAAGGCGGGGCAGGACGTCCCGCTCGGCCGCGTCGGCACGGCGGAGGAATTCGCCAACGTGATGGTGTTCCTCGCGTCCGAGCGGGCGTCCTACGTGACGGGCACGGCGATCCAGGTGGACGGCGGCCTGATCAGAAGCAACGTGTAGGCGCGGCGCGCATGTTCGCGGGCGTGCGCGGGGCGTCCTCGCGCTTCTTTGCGGCGGACGGGTTTTTCACGAGCGCGGGGCTGGCGTTCTTCTTTCTCGTGACCATGATCCCGCTCCTCCTTCTCAGCGTGGCGATCGTCGGCTTCGTGCTCACTTCCGAGCAGGCGGCTCGCGAGATCGTCGCCCAGCTCACGAGCAATTTCCCCGTCTATCGCAACGAGATCTCCCGCGCGCTGCTCCGCATCGTTCAGACACGCACGACGTCCGGAGCGGTCGGCGTCGTGGTGCTCGTGGTCTTTTCGATGCCGCTCCTCAGCGCCTGCCGGCTCGTGCTCCACCGTCTCATGGGCCTGACGGTGAGCCGAGGCTTCCTGCACGGCTTTCTCGTCGATGCGGGCAGCGTGGTGCTGCTGGGCATCCTTCTCTTCGCCATGACGGCCGTTACGTGGCTGTTCTACTGGTTCCAGATCTTCGTGCTGGCGTCCGCCCGCGTGCCCGGCCCGTGGCTCGCCGCCACGACGCTCGGGTTCAGCCTCACGCTCTCGCTGATCATGTTCTATCTCGGCTATCGCTTCGTTCCGGTGCGCCACATGCGGCCCCGCGCCGCCCTCGCCGGCGCGCTCGTCGCCACACTGCTCTGGGAGATCGCGAAGCAGCTCTTCCGCCTCTACATCCGCGAGTTCGGCGTCTACGACCAGAT
>JBGOTH010000377.1:0-3983 GCA_041476345.1 Methylomirabilia bacterium | reverse complement strand
TCTTGAGGGTGAAGTGCTCCTGGTTCCGTCTGAGCGTGGCGCGATTCGTGGCGCGCAGCTCGGACACCTCGATCGCGTTCCTGACCACGATGAGCAGCTCGGCGACCTCGAACGGCTTCACGAGATAGTCGGCGGCGCCGAGTCGCACGGACTCGACCGCGGACTCGATCGTCCCGTACGCGGTCATGACGACGATCGCCAGATCCGGGTGCTCGGCCTTCACGCGCCGGACCAGCTCGACGCCATCCATGCCGGGCAGGCGCTTGTCCGTGAGCACGAGGTCGGCGTCCTCGCGCTTGAGGAGATCGATCGCATCCTCGCCGCTCGGCCCGACGAGCACGTCGTAGCCCGCGACTTCGAGCGAGCGCTGCAGCGGCCGCAGGAAGATGTCGTCGTCCTCGACGATGAGTATCCGGCGCTTCATGGTCCGTCTCCTTTGGACATGGGGGGCCCCGCAACTAGAGGACCCCCCAAGCCCCCCCGCTAACCGGTCGGTATGCCTACCGCCTGCGTCGCGCGCGGGATCACGAGACGCACCGCGGTGCCCCCGCCCGGCAGGCTGTCGATCTCGATCTCAGCGTTGTGCAGATCCATGATCTTCTTCACGATCGCCATCCCCAACCCTGTCCCGGCGGGCTTGGTCGTGAAGAACGGCAGGAAGACTTTCTCACGCTGCTCGGGACCCATGCCGGCGCCATTGTCCCTCACTTCGACAACCGCGTTCGCGCCCCGCCGGAAGAGCCGGATCTCGACGCGTGCCCGCGGCTGCCGGTCGGTCGCCTCGAGCGCGTTCTGCAGGACGTTGGCGAACACCTGCCGCAGGCGCGGCCCGTCGACGCTGGCGACGATGTCCGTGTCGATCTGCGTCGTGCGCACGTCGATACCGCGCGGCTCGGCATAGGCGCGGCCGGCGACCACCACGTCGTCGAGGATGCGGCCGAGCGGATACTCCTGAAAGTCCGGCCGCGTGTCGCGGGCGTAGTCGAGCAGATCCGCGATGATCGCCTCGATCTCCGCGATGCCCGACACGATCGAGTGCGCCATCTCCTGCGAGATCCGGTCGCCTGGCGCCTCGGACGACGCGAGCAGCCGCGTCGCCATCTTGATGCCGCCGAGCGGATTGCGAATCTCGTGGGCCACGCCGGCGGCCATCTCACCGAGCGACGCCAGCTTCTCCCGCTGGATCAGGCGCTGTTGCGTGGCCACCTGCTCCGTCAGATCACGGAGCACGCCGACGGCCCCCACGATCTTGCGTTGGGCATCGAACACGCACGCGAGGGCGAGGTGCGCGGGAAACCGTTGGTCGGCACGCGTGAGACCGTAGACGTTGCCACGCCAGCCGCGCCCCTCGGCGGTCACGCGCGCCAGCGCCGGGCCGACCCGCTTGCGCTCGCCCTCGTCGAGGAGGTCCAGATAGGTCAGTGCGGGCACGAGCGCGTCGGCCTTCACGGCGAGCAGCCGTTGGCCCGCGCGGTTCAGGGTGACCAACCGGCCGTCCACGTCGGTGGTGAAGATGCAATCCTCCACGCTCTCCACCACCGAGGCGAGCAGGTGCTCGCTGGTGCGCAAGGAGCGTTGCATCGCCTGGAACGAGTCGACGAGCTGCGCCGCCTCGCCGGTCGAGATCGTGAACCGATCCTCGATGATGTAGCGTGCGGCCGCGCCGCCCAGCGAAGCGGCGAGCACACGCTCGAGCCGCACGCGAGCGTCGAGCAGCTCCGGCACGGTCAGCTCGCCGGCGCTCCTGCCGTCGAAGAGCCCGCGCAGCACAGCGTCCGCTTCGTCCTCGGGCACGTAGAGGTGGATCAGCCGCTCGATCTCCGGCACCGACAGGATGGCGGGCACGCGCAGCACCTCCGACTTTTCGGCTACGCCGACGAAGGCCGCCGCCTGGCTGCGCTCCTCCGCGTCCTGGGTCGTGAGCACCGAGCCGAGCAGGTACCCACCCACGTTGCAGAAGAGCGACCAGAACACGCCGTGGGCCAGCGGGTCGAGACCGTCGAGCCCTAACAGCGCCGTCGGCCGGAGCCAGCCGACACCGAACGGCCCGTCCGTCAGGAGGGACACGGGCAGGATTCCTTCGCGGACGAGCGCCGGAAGGATGAGCGTGTAGAACCAGAGCGCGAAACCGAGGGAGATGCCGACGAAGGCGCCTCGCCGGCTGCCACGCCGCCAGTAGAGCCCGAGGAAGACCGCGGGCGCGCACTGTGTCACGGCGATGAACGACAGCAGGCCCATCTCGACCAGCAGGACCTGCCCGCCCTCGAGCTGTGCCCACACGAGACCGAGGACGAGGACGACGATGACGCCGAGCCGGGTGGCGGCGAGGCCGGCCCAGTACACCTCGGCAAACTTGCGGTTGCGCAAGACGAACGGGAGCACGATGTCGTTGGCGATCATCTTGGAGAGGGCAAGCGAGTCCACGACGATCATCGCGGTGGCCGCGGAAAACCCTCCCAGGAAGACGACGGCGGCCACGACGCGGGCGCCGCTCGCGAGCGGCAGACCGAGGATGAAGCTGTCGGCCGCCCGCGCGTCGCCGAAGTGGAGCAAACCGGCGAACGCGATGGGTAACACGAAGATGTTGATGAGCAGCAGGTAGAGCGGGAAGGCCCACGCGGCCGTGTGCACGTCGCGCTCGGCCGGATTCTGGACGACGAGGACGTGGAACTGGCGCGGCAACAACATGACCGCCGCCATCGACACGACGAGCATCGCCATCCAGCGCGTGTAGGACGTGGCGGCCGGCGCGTCCAGGGTGAGGAGCGACATCCACTCGGGATGCGCGGAGGCGCGGGCGAAGATGTCGCCGAACCCGTTGAAGAGCCCCCACGTCACGAACGCGCCCACCACGAGGAACGCGACGAGCTTCACGAGCGACTCCACCGCGACCGCCGTCATCAAGCCCGTCTGCTGGCGCGTGAAGTCGAGGTTCCGGGCGCCGAAGAGGATGCCGAAGAGCCCCAGGGTGACGGCGACGACGAGGGCGGGGTCGAAGTTGGCGAGCACCGAATCGGGCGGGAGCATCATGCGAAACGACGCTGACACCGCCTTCAGCTGGAGCGCGATGTACGGAATCATCCCGCACACGACGAGCACGGCGACGAGCGTGCCCAGCGGTCCGGACTTGCCGTACCGGCTCGCGATGAAGTCGGAGATCGTGGTGATGCGCTGTTCCTTCGCCACGCGCACGAGCTTCTTGAGCACGGTGGGCCACAGGAAGGCCACGAGAGCCGGCCCGAGGTAGATCGTCAGGAACTCGAGCCCGCGACTGGCCGCGAGCCCGACGCTTCCGTAGAACGTCCACGCCGTGCAGTAGACGGAGATCGTGAGCACGTAGGTGACGGTGCGCAGGCGCGGCGTGATGAAGCGGGTGCCGAAACGCTCCGCCACCGCGGCAACGAGGAAGAGGAAGACCAGGTACCCCAGGAGGAGCCCGATGAGGGGCCCCGGGCTCACAAACCGTCCTCCCCGTCGCCCCGGCGCGACGCCCACGCGAGGACGGCCACGATCACCACCCACACGCCGAAGAGATAGAGGACGAGCGCCGGGACGCCCGCCACCAGCACGGGGCGGTTCGCCACCGTGAGGAGTGGCCAGACGAGAAGCGCCAGGAACAGCGGAAACAGGACGGCGAGGAGCTCTTTGCCCCTCACAGGCCGCTCGTTAGCGCGAACCCACCTCTCCGGACGACCGCGGGCGCTTGCGGCGCGCCAGCCCGCACTTCACGGCGGCCTCAGCCACCGCGGAAGCGACGGCTTCGGGCACCCGGCGATCGAACATCGACGGGATGATGTACTCGTCGCTCAGCTCGTTCTTCGACACGATCGCCGCCAGGGCGTGGGCCGCCGCCAGCTTCATGTTGTCGTGCACGCCACGGGCGCGTACATCCAGCATCCCGCGGAAGAAGCCGGGGAAGCAGAGCGAGTTGTTGATCTGGTTCGGGTAGTCCGAGCGGCCCGTCCCCATGACGCGCACGATGC
>JBGOTH010000376.1:0-3985 GCA_041476345.1 Methylomirabilia bacterium | reverse complement strand
TCGGCCTACACGCTGCCCAATCTCCGTCACGTGGAAAGCCGCGAACAGGCGGCGGTGGCCCTTCGACGACCGCCGGTCAACGGCGGCGTCACCCTCGCGGTGTCGCTCGGCATGCCGTCGATGGAGCCGGACGTCTGGCGCAAGGACGTCCGTCGGGCGAAGGATGCGCTCACGCGCGGCCAGATTCTCCTCGTGAGCGTGGCAGGAACGCTGCCCCCCGGGGGCGATCACGAGGCGCTCATCGCCGACTACGCGCGCTGCGCGGCGTGGGCCGCGGAAGCGGGTGCGGACGCCGTTGAGATCCACCTCGCCGTCCCGGATCCGTTCGCCGAAACCGCGCAGATGATCTTCGAGAACGTCCCGCTGGCGGCGCAGATCCTCTATCGCGTCCGCACAAGCATCGGCCAGCCGGTGGTCGCGAAGCTCGGAATGTTCCGCTCCCCGCGCCTCCTCCACGAAACGGCGACCAAGCTTGCCCCGTGGACGAACGGCTTCGTGCTGGTGCACGGCGTCGTTCGGCGGGTCGTGGACGAGGACGGTCATGCGGCCTTCGAGGGCACGGGTCGCGACCTCGCGGAGGTGGTGGGCGCCGAAACCTTCGCGGCGTCCGCGCGGCAGGTCGAAGAGATGCTGGCATGGCGCAAAGCCGGCGCGTGGGATCGGGTCATCCTCGGGGTCGGCGGCATCACGACGGTCGAGCGCGCGCTCCATCTCCTCCACGAAGGCGCGGACGCCACGCTCGTCGCCACCACCGCGCTCGTCGATCCGCTATTCGCCGCGCGCCTGCGGGAAGCCGTCAACGCTGCGATGCTCGCTCCCACGAACGGCGCCGCCGCGTCGGCTACTCCCCGGACCGCTTCCCGCCGAGCGTCGCGGCCGCAAGGCCGGCGCTCGAAGCCCGCGCCCTCCCGGCGAACCAAGCACGCCGTCCGCTAGCGGGTGCCCGAAGGGCGCGTGCTAGGCTAACCGCCGATGAAGTGGGTCGTCGTCATGCCGTACGCGCGCCCGGGATCCATGGGGATGGATTTCGCGGACGAGCTGCGGAGCCTCGGCCAGGCCGTCGAGACGTTCGCCTACCGTCGCGACAACGTCCTCTACAAGAACAAGCCGACGAAGGCCGCATACCAGAAGACGCTCAATCGGCGCCTCGAACGGCTGTGCGGGCGCGCGCGCCCGGACATCGTGCTCGTGATCAAGGGTGGTCCCGTCGGCGTCGACGTCATCCGCCGCATCAAGGCCGCCACCGCGGCTCGCATCGTGAACTTCTTTCCGGACAACCCGCTTTGGATGATGCCGTTCGACCAGATCGAGCCCTACGACCTCTTCTTCACGAAGGAACGCTACGCGCTGCGCCAGCTCGAGACGGCCGGCCTGCGCAACCTCGCGTACCTCCCGATGTACTGCGTGCCGGCGCTCCATCATCCGGTGCCGCTCGAGGCCGCCGAGGCCGCCTCGCTGCGCGGTGTCGTCGCGCTCGTCGGGGCGCGCTACCCGTACCGGGAGCGACTCGTGCGCGAGCTCGCCGATCTTCCCGTGCGCGTGTGGGGGCCGGGGTGGCGGCGCGCCCACCCAAGCCTTGCCTCCCGCGTGGTCGGCGGATTCCTCGACGGGCGCGCGAAGCTCGCGGTCTACTGCGGCGCGACGCTCTCGCTGAACCCGCATCACCCGATGAACGACATCGTCGGCGTCAACACGCGGACATTCGAGCTGGCAGCGGCGGGCGCGTGTCAGGTCGTCGACCTCAAGGACGAGCTGCCGCATCTCTTCAAGCCGGGCGAGGAGGTCGTCGCGTATCGCGACCTCCCGGAGCTCAGGCGTCAGATCGCCTACTATCTCGCGCACCCCGACGAGGCGCGCGCGATCGGCGACAACGCCCGCCGCCGCGCGCTCGCCGAGCACACCGTGCGACACCGCATCGAGGAGATGATCGCCGCGATCCGCGATCGTTGCGGGTCTCCGTGACCGAGTCCCTCGCGGTCGGCCTCACCTGCATCGAGTGCGGCCGGACGTACGCGCTCGGCTATCGACTCGAGTGCGAGAACTGTCGCGGGCTCCTCGAGCTGCGTTACGACCTGGCCACGCTTCGTACACGCGGGCCGGGGCTGCTCCAGGGCACAGGCCTCTGGCGCTACGCGCCGGTCCTGCCGATCGCGGACCCCGCCCACCGCGTCACGCTCGGCGAAGGCGGCACGCCTCTGCTGGACTGTCCCCGTCTCGCGCGCGAGCTCGGCGTGCGGGCACTCGCCCTCAAGTTCGAGGGCGCGAATCCCACCGGCACCGTGAAGGATCGCTCGTCGACGACCGCGGTCGCGGCCGCCCTTTCGTTCGGCTTTCGCGCCATCTCGGTCGTCAGCTCCGGCAACGCCGGCTCTTCCATCGCGGCCTATGCAGGACGCGCGGGCCTGCAGGCGCTCGTCTTCGCGTACGCGCGGACGGCGGCGCCGAAGCTCCTGCACATGGCCGCGACCACCCCCGACCTCGTGCTCTACGACGGCGTCTACGACGACCTCATCACCCTGTGGGATCAGCTCGTCGAAGAGCGCTGGTTCTTCGACGGGGGCGCGTCACGCAACGCCTACAAGCACGAAGGCAAGAAGACGCTCGCGTACGAGATCGCCGAGCAGAGCGGCTGGGAGGTGCCCGACGTCGTCGTGGCGCCGGTCGCGGTCGGCGAGACGTTCATCGCGACGGCACGCGGATTCCGCGAGATGGCGGAGGCGGGATGGATCGCGCGCGTACCACGGATGGTGGCGGCCCAGGCCACGCGCGCCAACGCGGTGGTTCGCGCCTTCCGCGCGGGCGTCGCGATCACGCCGCTCCAGATCGGGTACACGGTCGCGGAGGGGCTCGCCGCCGGCAATCCCGGCAAGAAGGGCGCGTGGGCGCTCCGCCTGCTGCGCGAGCTCGACGGCGAGGCGGGCGACGCCGAGGACGATGTGATTCTCGAGATGCAGCGGCGGCTCGCCCGTACCGAAGGTATCTGGGCGGGCCCGACCGGCGTCGCGGCGCTTGCCGTCCTCGCGTCTCTTCTTCGGGAGCGACGCCTCGATCCCGCGCAGCGCTTCTGCGCCATCGTCACCGAGACGGGGCTCAAGACCGACGCCACGCCTCCGTCGCGAGACGCGCGCGCCTTCGACATGGAAAGCCTGCGCCGCCTCGTGAAGGAGCGGCTCGCCGTTTAGTGGCATTACCGCGCCGCTTCTACCTGCGTCCCGCGTCCGCCGTCGCCCGCGATCTCCTCGGGTGCCTGCTCGTCTCGCGCCGCGGGCGCGTGGTGACCGCCGGTCGCATCGTCGAGACGGAAGCGTATATGGGACCCGAAGACAAGGCGTCGCACGCGGCGTTCCGCCCCGGCAGTCGCCCCCTCTTCTACGGCGAAGGCGGCGTCGCGTACGTCTTTCCTGCGTACGGTCTTCACGCCTGCCTCAACGCGATCACCGACCGCGCCGGACGGCCGGGGTGCGTCCTCATCCGCGCACTGGAGCCGGTGACCGGGCTCCGCGCGATGGCGCGGCGCCGTGGCGTGCCCGCGGGGTCACCGCGCATCGCGAGCGGGCCCGGCAACGTGACGCGTGCCCTCGGAGTGACCGTGCGCGACAACGGCGCCGATCTGGTCGCGAGCCGGCTCACGATCGAGTCGCCCGATCGCCCGCGCGACTTCCGAATCGCGCGAGGCCCCCGGATCGGAATCACACGAGCGCGCGCCCGGGCGCTCCGGTTCTGGATCGTGGAGCGCCCGTACGTCGCGCGGTGACATGTTCAGGCGATCAGCCGCTTCCCCACGCGCTCCCATAACGAGTCACGCCGTCAAAAGTCAACGAAACTCTTGATTTTTCAGTGGAAAAGTTGACACTGCGAGAGCCGCCTCGCTATCATGGCTGAAAACGAAGGAGCCGCCGTTGCCCACCTCTGATGCTCTTGGCAGCAACGTTCTCGATCTCGTCGTCCAGGCCGGCCCCGTCGCGAAGGCGGTCCTCGCCCTGCT
>JBGOTH010000375.1:0-3990 GCA_041476345.1 Methylomirabilia bacterium | reverse complement strand
CTCTGCGCGAACACGAGGGTCGTGCGATGCGCGTCCACCATCTCCGCGACCTGCTGGAGGGTCGCGTCCCAGACGGTGTCGCTGGTCGCGGCGAGGAAGTCGTCGACGGGCGCCACCACTTGCAGGTCGAGGTCGCGCGTGAACCCGGCATCGACGATCGTGGTCGCGCGCGCGGTGGCGCCGGTGAGGAACGCGAGCGCGCCTTCGACGGGGCTCACGGTGGCCGAGCAACCGATCCGCTGGGGACGGGTCCCGTCCTCGCTTTCGACCAGGGCCTGGAGACGCTCGAGCGTGACGGCAAGGTGCGTGCCGCGCTTGTTTCCCATCAGCGCGTGGATCTCGTCCACGATGACGAAGCGCACCGAGGTGAGCGCCGGCCGGAAGCGCCGGCTCGTGAGCAGGATGTAGAGCGACTCCGGTGTGGTGATGAGGACGTGGGGCGGCCGCCGGGTCATCGCCTGGCGCGCGGCCGCTACTGTGTCGCTCGTGCGCACGCCGACGCGCACCTCCGGCAATTCGAGACCGTCCTCCACGGCGGCGGCGCGGATGCCGGCGAGCGGGCCGCGCAGATTCTTTTCGATGTCGTTGTTGAGCGCGCGGAGCGGCGAGACGTACACGAGATAGACGCGATCGTAGAGGCGCCCTTCGAGGGCGAGCCGGTGGAGGTGATCGAGGCCCCAGAGGAATGCGGCGAGGGTCTTGCCGGAGCCGGTTGGCGCGACGATGAGGGTGTCGCGGCCGTCCGCGATCGCGTCCCAGCCCTCCCGTTGCGGTCGCGTGGCCTCGGCGAACGTCGCCTCGAACCAGCGACGCACGAATGGGAGGAAGCCGGGTGTCACAGCCCCCAGCATACGACCAAACTCAAACGACTTTCCAAGGACTTGGAACCCCTCAGCTTAGGAAGTCTCTGGGGTCACGCCGGAGTCCTTGTCTGCAGATGCTGACGAATTCCCCGGGCCGTGACACAATGCCCTCCGGTGGCGGCAATGGTGCCGTGACGACGGGTAGTCGATACGTTGCAGATCATCTCAGGGAGGGGTGGACGATGAAGAAGCTGGTCGTGTTGGCGATGGCGGCGGTGTTCTCGGTCGGCGTGGCGCAGGTCGGCTACGCGGTCGCCCAGGAAAAGAAGATGGAAGAGAAGAAGGACGCGGGCGACAAGAAGGACATGGGCGACAAGAAGGACGTGAAGAAGGGCGAGAAGAAGAAGGCCGTCAAGAAGGCCGACAAGAAGATGGACAAGAAGGACGCCGCCAATCCGTGCGCGGCCAAGGCCGAAAAGAAGTAGCGTTCGTCTCGCTCGTTTCTCTGTTCGACACGACGAGGCCGATCCGTGCGGATCGGCCTCGCTGAGTTTCAGGAGGAATCCTCATGCGTGGCGTCGTCTTCCTCGGTAATCGTACGCTCGAGCTTCGTGAGTTCCCCGATCCCACGCCTGGGCCGGGCGAGGTCGTCCTCGCGATCAAGGCTTCCGGTATGTGCGGCAGTGATCTGCATCCGTATCGCGCCGCCGGCAACGCCGCCGCCGCGCTCGGGCTCGGCGGCACGGGCGGCGCGGTCGTCGCCGGGCACGAGCCGTGCGGCGTCGTGCACGCGCGCGGCGCCGGCGTGACCGAGGCGCAGGCGCCGACGGGACAGCGCGTGATGTGCCATCACTACAAAGGCTGTGGCGTCTGCAAGCACTGTCGCGTCGGCTGGGCCCAGCTCTGCCGAAAGGGCATCACGGTGTATGGGATGACGGGGCATGGAGGTCATGCGCCCTATATGGTCGTGCCCGCGAGCACGCTGGTGCCGATGCCGGACGCGATCTCGTTCGAGGAAGGTGCTGCGATCTCGTGCGGGACCGGCACCGCGTACGGCGCGCTCAAGCGCCTCGACGTCTCCGGCCGTGACACGCTCGCGGTTTTTGGCCAGGGCCCCGTCGGCCTGAGCGCCCCGATGCTGGGGGTCGTCGGGGGCGCGCGTGTGATCGCGGTCGACGTGGTGAAGGAGCGCCGTGAGCTCGCGAAGCGATTCGGTGCGGAGGCCGTGATCGATCCATCGGCCGACGATCCGGTGAAGGCGATCCACGACCTCACCCACGGCGAGGGCGCCGAGACGACGATGGACTGCACCGGCATCGCGGATGCGCGCGTGGCGGCGGTGCGCAGCGCCAACACCTGGGGACGGGTGGCGTTCGTCGGCGAGGGCGGCAGCACGACCTTCGACGTCAGCCGGCAGATGATCCGGCGGCAGCTCACCATCCATGCGTCGTGGACGTTCTCGACCGTGGGCCAGGAGGAGTGCGCGCGCTTCGTCGCGGACCGCAGGATTCCGCTGCGCGATATCTTCACGCACCGCTTCACGCTCGAGGCGGCCGACGCGGCGTACAAGCTCTTCGACACGCAGACGACCGGCAAGGGCGTCTTCACCTTCTAGCGCGATGCCGGTTCTGGCGGAGGTCACGCTCGCGGGCAAGCACGTACGGCTCGAGCCGCTCGGGCGCGCGCACGTCCCGGCGCTCGCCGCCGCCGCCTCGTCCGGGCCGCGCGACAGCTATGCGTTCACCAGGGTTCCCGTGAACGAAGGGGACGCCGCCGACTACGTCGACGAGGCGCTGCGGCAGCACGCCGCAGGTCGCGCTCTGCCGTTCGCCACCATCGCGACGGCGAGCGGCGCCATCGTGGGCTCGACCCGCTATCTCAACGTCGAGTTCTGGGCGTGGCCGCCGGGCAACCCGCTGCAGCGCGGAGAGGCGTTGCCCGACGTCGTAGAGATCGGTGCCACGTGGCTCGCGCCGGCCGCGCAGCGCACCGCGATCAACACCGAGGCGAAGCTCCTGATGCTCGCGCACGCCTTCGAGGTCTGGCGGGTGCACCGCGTCAGCCTGATGACCGACTCGCGCAACGCGCGCTCGCGCAACGCGATCCTTCGGCTCGGCGCGCAGTTCGACGGCGTGTTGCGGGCCGCGCGCGTCGCGTTCGACGGCGTGATCCGTCACACCGCCGCGTATTCGATCGTCGAGGGCGAGTGGCCGGCGGTGAAGGCGGGACTGCAGGCGAGGCTCGTCTAGGTGTGGCTCACATGAGCTTCGCCGGGAACTCCGCCTTCGCCATCCGCCGCTTGATCGTGTTCACGTAGCGCCGGTAACCCGGGCCCGTCGCGCCCGGATGCCACACGCGAGGATTCGGCAACGACGCCGCCAGTTGCGCCGCTTCGTCGTCGTTCAGATCGGCGGCCGATTTTCCGAAGTAGCGGCGACTCGCTGCTTCGGCGCCGTAGATGCCCGGTCCGAGCTCCGCGACGTTCAGGTAGAGCTCGAGGATGCGGCGCTTGCCGAGCTGACGCTCGAGCTGCCACGTGAGAATCGCCTCCTTCAGCTTGCGCACGGGATTGCGCGAGGGCGAGAGCCAGAGATTCTTGGCGAGCTGCTGCGTGATGGTGGACGCGCCGCGCGGCACCTCGTGTCCCTCGATCGCCCGCTCCATCGCTTGGCGCATCTCGGCGGGTTCGAAACCGTGGTGGGCGAAGAAGCCGATGTCTTCCGCGACGAGGACCGCTCGCTTGAGGTGAGGGGAGATCGCGGCGTACGGCGCCCACGTCCACGCGACCTTCGGTGGCCGCCCGGCCGCGCGCTCGCTTGCGCGGTACCGATCGATGAAGGCGGTGGACGACGGGGTGCGCTGGGCGAGCGCACTGACATCAGGCCAGTGCCATGCCTCCCAGAGCAGCGTGGCGCCGCCGACGAAGATCCCCGACGCCACGAGGATGAAGAGCCATCGGCGTGCGCGTCGTCGGGCGGGCGCCGTCACGGCAAACTCAGCCCGGCGGCGGACGCCACGCCGTCGAAGTCCATGCCATCATTCTAGGCGCGATGACCCGAGCCTTCACCCGCGCGACTCTCGCCGGCGCCGTCGAGCGCCTGGCGCCCGGCATGAGAGTGCTGCTTCCGCCCGGCTGCGGCGAGCCGGCCGCGCTCGTCGCGGAGGTGTGCCGTCAGAGCGAGCGGCT
>JBGOTH010000374.1:0-4006 GCA_041476345.1 Methylomirabilia bacterium | reverse complement strand
CGACGGCTCCACTTTCAGATACACGATCACGCGCAGATGGTGCCGCCAGGTCGCCACGGCGTTGCCGAGGTTTCCGGAGAGCAGCAGGAACGCGCCCACGGCGCCGAGTGACAGCGTGATGAGCACGATGGCGCTCACCGCCACGCGGCCGGCGCGCTTGAGATCACGAATGGCTTCGCCGACGAGGAAGCCGACCACCCGGCCCTAGCCTTCGTCCTTCACGACGCGCCCGCCCTCGATCACGAGCATGCGCTGCCGGAGCGAGGCGGCCAGCCGCGTCTGGTGCGTGGCGAAGACCACCGTGGTGCCGCCCGCGTGGATGTCGCGCAGCACCTGGACGATCTCCCCCGCCATCTCGTCGTCCAGGTTGCCCGTCGGCTCGTCCGCGATCAGCAGCGACGGCTTGCGCACGATGGCGCGCGCGAGTGAGGCCCGCTGAGCCTCACCCTGCGAGAGCTGCGCGGGATACGCGCGGGCGCGCGAGTGGAGGCCGACGGCGCGAAGGGCGTCGAACGTGCGCTCGGTGATCTCGCCGCGCGGCGCGCCGAGCACCCGCAGGACGAAGGCGATGTTCTCGTAGACGTTGCGGCCCGGCAGGAGCTTGGCGTCCTGGAAGACGATGCCGAGGTGCCGTCTGAGCGCGGCGATGCCGCGCAGGCCGAGCGACCCGATGTCGTGGCCCAGCACCTCGACCTCGCCCTCCGACGGGACTTCGCCACGATAGAGGAGCTTGAGGAGGGTGGTCTTGCCGGCACCGCTCTTGCCGTGGATGACCACGAACTCACCCTTGGCGACGCGGAAGGAGATGTCGGTGAGCGCGGGCACCTTGATGGGTCCAACCGAAAAGACCTTGCAGACCCGGTGCAACTCAATCATGGAGGCGGATCGATTATAGAGTGTGGGCCCTACATTCCCGGCAGCTTCTCCTCGATCAGGCGGTTCACGATGGCCGGGTTGGCCTTCCCCTGGGTGGCCTTCATGACCTGTCCTACCAGGGACTTCGCGGCGGCCGTCTTGCCGGCCTTCCAGTCCGCGATGGCCTTCGGGTTGGCGGCGAGCACCTGATCGACGATCGCTCCCAGCGCGCCCGTGTCGTCGACCTGGGTGAGCCCCTCGCGCTGGACGATCGTCGCCGCGTCCTCGCGGGAGGCGACCATCTTCTCGAAGACGTCCTTGGCGATCTTGCCGCTGATCGTGCCGTCGTCGATCAGCTTGATGAGACCCGCAAGGTTGCGGGCCGGCACCGGCGATTCGCGGATGGCGCGCTCGTCGTCCGCGGGCACGACCCGCAGCAGCTCCGACATCACCCAGTTCGAGGCGGCTTTCGCGTTGGGATGCGCAGCCACGATCGCCTCGAAGTACTCGGCGAGCGCACTACTCTGCGTGAGAACGTCCGCGTCATACGGCGGCAGCGCGTACTGCGTCACGAAGCGCTGCCGTCGCGCCCGCGCGAGCTCCGGCAGCGCGCGCCGCACGCCTTCCACGAACGCGGCGTCCAGCGCCAGCGGGACGAGATCGGGCTCCGGGAAGTAACGGTAGTCGTGCGCGAACTCCTTGCTGCGCATCACGCGCGTTGCGCCGCGATCCGCGTCCCAGAGCCGCGTCTCCTGCGTGATCCGCTCGCCCGCCTCCAGCGCTACTGCCTGCCGCTTGACCTCGAACTCGAGCGCGTGAGACACGTTGCGGAACGAGTTCAGGTTCTTGATCTCGACTTTCGTGCCGAGCAGGGTCGCGCCGGGGCGCCGGATCGAGACGTTCGCGTCGCAGCGCATCGACCCTTCTTCCATGTTGCCGTCGCAGACGCCGAGGTAGACGAGTA
This sequence comes from Methylomirabilia bacterium, assembly GCA_041476345.1. GTDB lineage: Bacteria > Methylomirabilota > Methylomirabilia > Rokubacteriales > CSP1-6 > VGLJ01. The sequence continues at coordinate 2,187 of JBGOTH010000374.1, read as the reverse complement.
CCGAGTGGAACGCCTTGAGATACGCGGCCGCCTCTTCGGGCGAGCGGATCTCCGGCTTCGACACCGTCTCCATCAGCGGCACCCCCGCGCGATTGAAGTCGACGAGGCTCGACTGCGCGGTTTCGAGCGTGCCTTCGTGGACGAGCTTGCCCACGTCCTCCTCGAGGTGCAGGCGCTGGATGCCGATGCGCCGCGTGGTGCCGTCGACGTCGACGTCCAACCAGCCTTCCTCCGCGAGCGGCTCCTCGTACTGGCTGATCTGGAAGTTCTTCGGCATGTCCGGGTAGTAGTAGTGCTTGCGCGCGAAGCGGCAGCCCGCGTTGATCCGGCAGTTGAACGCGAGCGCGGTCCGCGTGCTCAGCTCGATCGCGCGGCGGTTGATCACCGGCAGCGTGCCGGGCATGCCGAGGCAGACAGGACACGTCTGCGTGTTCGGGCCTGCGCCGAACGTGGTGGGACAGCCGCAGAACATCTTCGACTTCGTCGAGAGCTGCGCGTGGACCTCGAGGCCGATCACGGTCTCCCACGCGCGGGCTCCCGGGCTTCGCCCGCCCGCTTCGGTGCTCATAACGCCAGCTCCGGACGGCGCTGGCGCCACGGCGTGGCTTGCTCGTAGGCGTGCGCGACCCGCAGGAGCGTCGCCTCGTCGAAGGCGCGGCCCACGAGATGCAATCCGATCGGCAACCCGTTCGCCGAGAAGCCGCACGGAACCGACATGCCGGGATTTCCCGAAAGGTTCGCCGGTACCGTGAAGATGTCGTTCAGGTACATCGCGAGCGGGTCTTCCTTCTCGCCGTGCTTGAACGCGCAGCTCGGCGTGGTCGGGCCGACGATCACGTCCACCTTCGTGAACGCCGCCTCGAAGTCGCGCCGGATCAGCGTGCGGACTTTCTGCGCCTTGCCGTAGTACGCCTCGTAGTAACCCGCGGACAGCGCGTAGGTACCGAGCATGACCCGGCGCTTCACCTCGGCGCCGAAGCCCGAGGCTCGCGTGCGCGACTCCATGTCGATGAGGTCCTTGCCAGGCTCACGCAGGCCGTACTTCACGCCGTCGTAGCGCGCGAGGTTCGACGACGCCTCGGCGGGCGCGATGATGTAGTACGCGGCGAGTCCGTACTCCGCGGTCGGCAGCGTGACCGGCTCGGTCGTCGCGCCGAGGTCGCGCAGGACGTCGACGGCCGCGCGCACCGCCCGCTCGACGTCTGCCTCCATGCCCGCCGTCGCGTATTCCAGCACGCCGACGCGCAGGCCGCGCACGTCCTGCGCCAGCGCCGCGGTGTAGTCGGGCACCGCGACGTCGACCGACGTCGCGTCGCGCGGATCGCGGCCGGCGATGGCGTTCATCACGAGCGCGGCGTCGTGCACGTCACGCGCGAACGGGCCGATCTGATCCAGCGACGACGCGAACGCCACGAGGCCGTAGCGCGACACGCGCCCGTACGTCGGCTTCATGCCCACCACACCGCAGAACGCCGCGGGCTGCCGGATCGACCCGCCAGTGTCGGTGCCGAGGCTGATCGTCGCGAGATCGCTTGCGACGGCCGCGGAGGGACCACCCGACGAGCCGCCGGGAACGCGCGCGAGGTCCCATGGATTCGCCGTCGAGCGGAACGCCGAATGCTCGGTGGACGAGCCCATGGCAAACTCGTCCATGTTCGATTTGCCGAGCGGCACGACGCCGGCGGCGCCGAGCCGCTCGACGACCGTCGCGTCGAACGGCGGCACCCAGTGCTCGAGGATGCGCGAGCCGCACGTCGTCGTGACCCCGCGCGTGGACAGCACGTCCTTGTAGCTGATCGGCACCCCGTCGAGCGGACCGATCGGCGTGCCCGCGCGATAGCGCGCGTCCGACGCCGCGGCGGCGGCGCGCGCCTGATCGGCCGTCACGGTGAGGTAAGCGTGCACGCGACCATCGAGCACCACGATGCGCGCGAGGTGCGCTTCGGCGACGGCGCTGGGCGTGGTCGCGCCGGCGCGGAACGCGTCCGTCAGCTCGTGCGCGGTCAGATGCGTGAGGTCAGGGGCGGGCACTCAGTCCTCGATGATCCGCGGCACGCGGAAGAAGTCGCCGGCGCGATCGGGCGCATTCGCGAGCGCTTCGTCGCGCGGCAGGCACGGCCCCTCGACGTCGTCGCGCATCACGTTGACCATCGGCACCGCGTGCGAGGTCGGCTCCACGTCGCTCGT
>JBGOTH010000373.1:0-4007 GCA_041476345.1 Methylomirabilia bacterium | reverse complement strand
GCGTCGCCCTCGCTCTTCGTCACGAGGACCCCGAACGGAAGCGGCAGCAACATCTCGTCCGGCACGACGATGAGGTGGCTCACGCCCGCCAGCTCGGCGGCGACGGGCGCCAGCAACAATCGGTAGAGCGCGTGCGCCCCGACGACGTCGAAGGGCGACAGCCGCCCGCTCCCTTGCTCCGCGTTCGCGCTCTGATCGAGGCTCGCGCGGACGCGCCGGATCAGTGCGCGCAGGTCGTCGCGCTTCACTTCGATGTCCCGGTACACGAGCCCGTGCCCAGGACGTAAGACCCACACCAGCGCGCGATCGCTGAGCGTGAAGATGCTGACCAGCGCCTCGTCGTCCCGTAGCAAGCGCTGCGCCGTCGCGATGTCGATCGGCGGAGGCGCCGCGAGCTCGTCATATTTCGGAAAGGTCGCGCGCAGACGCTGCGCCGCGGTGCCGAGGTCGGTCTCGATCTGTGCGAGCGATTGCTGAAGTGAGGGAAGCCGCGCGGCGTCCCGTCGGTTCGCCGGGCGTCCGTACTCGGTGACGATTTGCTTTCGGGCCGCATCGCGCCGACCGCTGAGATCCTGAACCCGGCGCGCCAGACCGGCCGTCGCGAGCGTCCCGGCCGCGGCGCGCGCGCCGGCCCGGGCAAGCGCCGTCTGCGCCGCGCGCCCGCGCGTCTGCTCCGCGGCGAGAAAGGCCTGGGCCGCCGGCGCGCCGGCGCTCGGATCGCGCACCGGCTCGCGCGCGATCCCGGCGAGGAGGCCGATGTAGTTGCCGAGCGCGACCGCAGCCGAGCGCTGGAGCCCACGGAGCGCCTCGTCACCGAGCTCCAGGTTGGCGACGCCGATCGCAGCGTCGATGCGACGGGCGCGCTCGTAGAGCGGACGCGCCCCCGCGTAGTCGCCCGTCGCCTCCAGAACCGTGGCGAGATTGTTGAGGCTCAGTGCGACGTCCGGATGATTGGGCCCCAGCACCGTCTCGTGGATTCTGAGCGCCCGTTCGTGCAGCCGCCGCGCCCCCGCGTTGTCTTTCATCAACGACAGCAGCGACGCAAGGTTGTTGAGACGGGTGCCGACCACTGGATGATCCGGACCCAGGGCCGCTTCGGTAATCGCGAGCGCGCGCTCCGACAGGGGCCGCGCCCCCGCGTAGTCGCCCGCCGTCTGCAAGAGCGCCGCGAGGTTGCCGAGGGTCGTCGCCACGGTGGGATGCAGTCCGCCCAGCGCCCGCTCGTTGATCCTGAGCGCGCGCTCGTACAGCGGCCGCGCCCCCGCGTCGTCCTTCATGGCGCGGAGCACCCCCGCCAGGTTGTTGAGACGCAGACCCACGTCAGGGTGCTCCGGCCCCAGCACCGTCTCGGTGATCGAGAGCGCCCGCTCGTACAGCGGCCGCGCTGCCGCGTAGTCCCCCATCTCCTGGAGCAACCCCGCCAGGTTGTTGAGGCGGATGCCGACGTCCAGATGATTCGGTCCCAACGCGGTCTCCGTGATCCGTAACGCGCGCTCGGCGAGCGGCCGCGCCCCCGCGTAGTCCCCCATCTCGCGAAGCAGGACTCCGAGGTTGCCGACGCGGTTGCCCACCGTGGGATGATTCGGCCCCAGGGCCGTCTCGGTGATCGAGAGCGCCCGCTCGTACAACGCGCGCGCTTCCGCGTAGTCCCCTGTTTCGAGCAGCAGGCCCGCAAGGTTGTTGAGGCGGTTGCCCACCGTGGGGTGGTTCGGGCCCAAGGCGGTTTCCGTGATCCGCAGCGATCGCTCGTACAGCGGGCGCGCCCCCGCGTAGTCGCCGAGCGCCTCCAGCAGCGCTGCGAGGTTGTTGAGCCGGATGCCCACGTCAGGATGATTCGGCCCCAGCGCGGTCTCCGTGATCCGCAGCGCTCGCTCGGAGAGCGGGCGAGCCCCCGCGTAGTCCCCCATCGCGCGAAGAATCTCCACGAGGTTGCTGAGACGGATACCCACGGTGGGATGATTCGGCCCCAGCGCGGACTCCGTGATCCGCACCGCGCGTTCGGACAGGGGCCGCGCCGCCTCGTAGTCCCCGATCGCGTGGAGCAGCGCCGCAAGATTGTCGAGGCTCGTTGCGACGGCCGGGTGCGTCGCGCCCAGCGCCTGCTCGTTGATCCGCAGCACACGCTCGGCGAGCGGCCGGGCTCCGGCGTAGTCGCCCATCGCCAGGAAGAGCTGGGCGAGGTTGTTGAGGCTTTGTGCGACGTCGGGATGATTCGGCCCCAGCGCCGCTTCGCGGAGCGCGAGCGCTTCTCGCGCCAGCGGAATCGCCTCGGCATAGCGCCCCTCCCGATAACGCTGCACGATCTCCGCGTTCAGCTGCCGCGCTCGCTCCAGCCCGTCGACGGGCTGAGCGTCGGCCGCCGCGGCGAAGCCGAGCAAGGCCACGACGAGCGACGTGGCGAGTCGATGGGCAATCCGCGTCACGGACTTAGCCTGGATTATTCATGAGCGGGACCGGGAGTGTGCCGCCTCCTGTCCTCGCCGAGGTGAGGGCGGTGGGCCCGGGTGGGCGGCCGACACACTCCCGGTCCCGCTCATGAATAATCCAGGTTACGCGCGCCAGGGAATCGCGACGCGCTCGAGGCGGTTCAGCCCCCAGTGCGACAGGATGCCGAGCAGCGAGAGCACGACGATGCCGACCATCAGCTTCGTCGTCGCCATGATGTTGCCGGCGTGGAGCACGAGAAAGCCGATGCCCGACTCCACCGCGATCATCTCCGCCGCCACGAGCAGCAGCAGCGCGGTGCCGGCGCCGAGGCGCAGTCCGGCGAAGATCATCGGCAGCGCGGACGGCAGGATCACCTTGCGGATGACGCTCCAGCGCCGCGCGCCGAACGAGACGGCGGCGCGCACCAGAAGCGGATCGGCCTGGCGCACGCCGGTGTAGGTGTTGATCGCCATCGGGAAGAAGACGCCGAGCGCGATCACGGCGACCTTCGACGGCTCGCCGATGCCCAACCACAGGATGAGGAGCGGGAGCAGCGCGATCTTCGGCACCGGGAACGTGGCGGCGATGAGCGGCTCCCCGATGGCCTCGGCGATCGAGAAGAAGCCGACGGCGACGCCGACGATCACGCCGAATCCGCCGCCGACGACGAAGCCGAGCGCGAGCCGCTCGAGGCTCGCGGCGAGGTGCATCTGGAGCTCGCCGGAGACGATCATGTCCCAGCCCTCCCCCACCACGCCGACCGGGGACGGCAGGAAGAGCACGGGCACCCAGCCGAGCCGCGCGACGATCTCCCACGCGAGCACGAGGCCGACGAGCGCTCCGACGCGCAGCACACGGTATTCGCGGTGCGCGAGAAAGCGCGCACGGTTCTCGACGGGGATCCTAACCACTGAGCGCTTCTCTCGCCTGCGCCTTGATGAGGCTCCAGATCATCTCCGAGGCCTGCACGAACGCGGGCGCGCCCATCATCGCCTCGGTGCGCGGACGCGCGAGCGCGATCGGGACTTCCGCGAGGACGCGGCCCGGACGACGTGACAGCACGACGACCCGATCCGCCATGTAGACGGCTTCCTGGATGTTGTGGGTGACGTACAGGATCGTCTTCCGCGTGCGCTCCCAGATGGCGAGCAGCTCCTCCTGCATGAGCTGGCGCGTTTGCGCATCGAGCGCGGAGAACGGCTCGTCCATCAACAGCACCGCGGGGTCGACCGCGAGCGCGCGCGCGATGCCCACGCGCTGGCGCATGCCGCCGGAGAGCTGGTGCGGATACTTCGCCTCGAAGCCCGCGAGCCCCGTGAGCTCGATGAACCGCCGCGCTTCGGCCGCGCGCGCCACCGGCGCCACGCCGGCTTCTTCGAGGCCGAACTCGACGTTCTGCTGCGCCGTGCGCCACGGGAACAGCGCGAACTCCTGAAAGACGAAACTGGAGGTCGGCCGGTTCGGCGTTCGCTCGCCTTCGAAATAGACGGCGCCGCTCGTCGGCTCGAGCAGGCCGGCCACGATGTTGAGCAGCGTCGACTTGCCGCACCCCGACGGCCCGAGCAGCGCCACGAACTCTT
>JBGOTH010000372.1:0-4013 GCA_041476345.1 Methylomirabilia bacterium | reverse complement strand
TGGTCGACCTTGCGCGCGAGCAGGCGGGATGCCATCTCCGGCTGCGTGAGGTTGTAGATCCCGGCGGAGCCGCAGCACCAGTCGGATTCCGCCAGATCGACGACGGTCAGCCCGGGCACCTGCGCGAGGAGCTGGCGGGGCTCCCTCTTGATCTTCTGGCCGTGCACGACGTGACACGGATCGTGATACGTCACCGTCATCGGCACCGGATGCAGCGGGCCACGCAGCGGCACCTTCGCGAGGAACTCCGAGATGTCCTGCACGCGCGCGGCGAATCGCTTCGCGCGCTCCGCCCACGCGGGATCGTCGGCGAGCAGCCACCCGTAGCCCTTCATGTGCGCGCCGCAGCCCGACGTGTTCACGATCACCGCCTCGACGCGCGTCGCCTCGAACACCTCGATCGTCTTCTTCGCCATCGCGAGAGCGCGCGCGTGGTCACCTCCGTGCGCGTTCAGCGCGCCGCAGCAGCCCTGATCGCCAGGGACGACGACGTCGCAGCCGTTCTTCGCGAGGATGCGCGCGGTCGCCCGGTTGTGCGCGCCGAAGACGACCGATTGCACACACCCTGTGAGCATCGCGACGCGCGCGCGCCGGTCGCCTTCGGCGGCGATGAGCGGCGGCAGCGCCTCACGCTCGGCCGCGCGCGGCATCGCCGGCATCAGCGACTCCCACGCGGGCAGCGTACCGGGCAGGAGCTTCACGAGCCCGCTCCGGCGCACGAGCGTCTGCAGCCCGCTCGCCTGATACGCGCGAAGCCCTACGGCCGCGAGTCGCAGCAGGCGAGGATGACCGAGCAGGAGCCCGAAGTTCGTCCAGCGGAAGATCCGGCGTACCGGCCCGCCCGGACGTTGCCGTTCGATCTCCGCCTTCGCCGCTTCGATAAGCCGTCCGTACGGAACGCCGGACGGACAGACTGTTTCGCACGCGCGGCAGTCGAGGCACAGCTCGAGGTGCTCGACGACGGAATCGGTGAGCGTCATGCGCCCTTCGGCGAGCGCCTTGATCGTGAAGATGCGCCCGCGCGGCGAATCCATCTCCGTGCCGAGAATCGAGAACGTCGGGCAGTACGCGAGACAGAGCCCGCAGTGCACGCACTGGTTCACGCCCTCGACAGAAAGCCCGTGGAGCGCGAGGGGGGCTTCGGGGTCCTGTGTTGCGGGGCCCCCATGTCCAGAGGTCGCCATCACATGCTTCCTACGAACCGGCCGGGGTTGAGCACGTTCTTCGGATCGAGCTCGCGTTTGATCCGCAGCATGATGCGGCCCGCGGCGCCGGCGTCGTCCCACACGCCGACGGCTTCCTTCACGGCGAGCGGCGCCGAATCGAGCACGGCGTACCCCGCGCACGCGCGCGCGATCCCGCGCCAGTCGCGCAGGACATCCACGACGCCGGTAACGGCGGGCCGCTCGCCTCCCGCCGCGAGCGCGCCGGTCACTACGCCGACACCTGCGTGACCGCTCCACGCGGAGGCGAGGCCGCGGGCGCGCGCGGTCGCGCTACCCTGCTCCATCACCTCACCGACCTGCGTCGGCAGGACGCAGAGCCGCATGACGGCGGCGGGCGCCGCGAACGCCTCCGCCGCGGCGGGGCCGAGGCGCGGCCAGATGTCGGACGAGACCGGCCGCGGCTCGCCGCCCGCGCCCTGCACGAGGCGGCCGAGCTCCTGGATCTGCCACGCCACCTGCTCCGCGACGCCGTCGAATCCGATGACCATCGCCGCCGGGGCACCCATGAGACCGAGCGCACGGAGCGCTTCCGCATCCAGCAGCTCGATCGCGTTGGGGATCAGGTCGGAGCCCATCACCGTCCGCACGGCCGCGCCCGCGTCCTTCAGCCGCTCGAACGGAATGGCCACGAGGCGCTCGTCGTCCACGACCGGCCGCAGCTTGACCGTGACTTCCACGATGACACCGAGGGTGCCGCACGAGCCGACGAAGAGCTTCGGCAGATCGTAGCCCGCCACGTTCTTCACGACCTTGCCGCCGCCGTGGACGACGGTCCCCTCGCCGGTGACGACGGTGAGGCCGATCAGGTGATCGCGCATCGTCCCGTAGAGATGCCGGCGCGGCCCGGACGCGTTCGTCGCGAGCACGCCGCCCACGGTCGCGCGGTCCATGTCCGGCGGATCGAGCGAGAGCCACTGCCCGCGCTCGCGCAGCGACGATTGAAGATCGGCCATCGTGCGTCCGGCCTCGACCGTCGCCGTGAGGTCGCCGGGCTCGTGCTCGAGAATCCGGTCGAGCCGGCGCAGACCGAGCACTAAGCCCGCGCGCGGCGCCGGCGTCCCGATCGCGGCCGCGGTGCCGCCGCCCCACGGAACGATCGGCAGGTCGGATTCCGCCGCGAGTGTCACGACACGACGCACTTCATCGAGGCTGCCCGGGAACGCGGCGGCTTCCGGCGTGCGGCCCTCGACCACGTAGGGAGACAGCTCGACGCCAGTCAGAACGTGGGGAGCGCCGACGATGCCACGGAGTTTTTCGAGGACGGCGGCCTGCACGCTTCGCGCTTCAGAAGCGCTGGGCCAGGCCCTGCTCTTCGATGGCGTGCGGACGATAGGCCACGGGTCCCGCTTCGCCACACGTCTTCCGCGTGGGAAATACCTTGCCGGGGTTGCAGCGGCCGTCGGGATTGAACGCGTGCTTCAGCCGCTGCATCAGCTCGAGATCGGCGGCGGAGAAGATGAACGGCATGAAGTCGGCCTTCTCGAGGCCGATGCCGTGCTCGCCGGAGATCGAGCCCCCGACGTCCGCGCAGACCTTCATGATCTCGGCACCCGCGGCGACCACGCGCGCTTCCTCGCCGGGCGTGCGCGGATCGTAGAGGATGTTCGGGTGGAGGTTGCCGTCGCCCGCGTGGAACACGTTGCCGACGCGCAGCCCGTACGCGTCCACGATCTCGTTCACGCGACGCAGCACGTACGGCAGCTTCGTGCGCGGAATCACGCCGTCCATGACCATGTACGCGGGGGACACTCTGCCGTAAGCGCCGAACGCAGACTTCCGCCCCTTCCACAGGAGCTGGCGCTCCGCCTCGTCCTTTGCCGTGCGCACCTCACGGGCGCCGGACTCACGGCACGCGGCCTCGATGCGCTCCACCTGCGTCTCCATCCCGACCGCGAGGCCGTCGAGCTCGACGAGGAGCACGGCGGCCGCGTCGCGCGGATAGCCGCAGCCGAACGCGTCCTCGACGGCGCCGATGGTGAGCTGGTCGATCATCTCCACCGCGGCAGGCACGAGGCCCCGCGCGATGATCGCCGAGACGGCGGCGGATGCGTGGTCGATCTCGTCGAACACCGCGAGCACCGTCTTCACGGCCTGCGGCTTCTTCAGAATGCGCACGACGATCTTCGTCGCGATGCCGAACGTGCCCTCGGAGCCGACGAACACGCCGACGAGGTCGTAGCCCTGGCTGTCGCGCGTCTTGCCGCCCAGCCACACGATCTCGCCGTCCGGCATCACCACTTCGAGGCCGAGGACGTGATTCGTGGTGACGCCGTACTTCAGCGTGTGCGGACCGCCCGAGTTGTTGGCGATGTTGCCGCCGAGGGTGCACGCCTGCTGGCTCGACGGATCCGGCGCGTAGTAGTAGCCCTCGGGCCCGACCTTCCACGAGAGATGCAGGTTCACGAGCCCGGGCTCGACGACGGCGAACTGGTTGTCGTAGTCGACTTCCAGGACGTGGTTCATCCGCATCAACGAGATGACGATGCCGCCCTCCGCCGGCAGGCAGCCGCCCGACAGCCCCGTGCCGGCGCCGCGCGCGACGAACGGGAGATCCTCGCGATTCGCGAGCCTCACGACGGCGGAGACGTGCTCCACGGACGTCGGGAACACGACGAAGTCGGCAAGGGCCCGGAAGAGCGTGAGCCCGTCGGACTCGTAGACCATCAACTCGTCGGGATCGGACAGGACGGCGCCGCGGCCGAGAAGGCCTTCCAGCTCCTTGCGGAGCGCGCGCTTACGGTCGGCGGTTAGCGTGACCATGGCTCAGGGCGAGTATAGCGCGCACGG
>JBGOTH010000371.1:0-4016 GCA_041476345.1 Methylomirabilia bacterium | reverse complement strand
GTCGGAGTTCATGAGGCGCCAGATGCCCTCGACCAGATCGTCGATGTACATGAACGAGCGGGTCTGGGAGCCGTCGCCGTACACCGTGATCGGCTCGCCACGGAGCGCCTGGGTCATGAAGGCGGGGATCGCGCGTCCGTCGCCGAGCCGCATCTGCGGGCCGTGGGTGTTGAAGATCCGCACGATGCGCGTGGGGATGCCGTGCGTGCGGTGATAGGCCATCGTCATCGCTTCGGCGAACCGCTTCGCTTCGTCGTACACGCCGCGCGGGCCGACCGGGTTCACGTTGCCCCAGTACTCTTCGCGCTGCGGGTGCACGAGCGGATCGCCGTACACCTCCGAGGTCGAGGCGAGGAGGAAGCCGGCGCGCTTGGCCTTGGCGAGGCCGAGCGCGTTGTGGGTCCCGAGGGCGCCGACCTTGAGCGTCTGGATGGGCAGCTCCAGATAGTCGCGCGGCGAGGCCGGGCTCGCGAGGTGCAGGACCCAATCGAGCGGCCCGTCGAGCGCGATGTAGGCGGTGACGTCGTGCCGGACGAAGGAGAAGTGCTCATGCGCACCGAGCGGCTCGATGTTCTCCGGAGAGCCCGTGACGAAGTTGTCCATGCACACGACGTCGCATCCGCGGTCGAGGAGGAAGCGCGCGAGGTGGCAGCCGATGAAGCCGGCGCCCCCCGTGATGAGGATCCGCATGGGGGCGGCCTTCCCGCTCAGGCGGGCAGAACCGGCCGGCGGCCGATGGAGTGGTATTCGAAGCCGAGGCGCCGCATCCGCTCCGGCTCCCAGAGGTTGCGGCCGTCGAAGAGGACGGGCCGGCGCATGACCCCGCGGAGGCGTTCGAGGTCGAGGAACTTGAACTCGTTCCATTCGGTGACGAGCGCGACGGCGTCGGCGCCCTCGGCGGCGGCGTACGGCGAGTCCGCGTACTCGATCACGGCCGGCAGCATCTTCCGGGCGTTGTCCATGGCCACGGGATCGTAGACACGGACCGTCGCGCCCGCTTCGAGGAGCTGGGTGACGATCTCGAGGCTCTTCGCCTCGCGCATGTCGTCGGTGTTCGGCTTGAAGGCGAGGCCGAGGACGGCGATCGTGCGGTTCGCGAGCGGGGCCAGGTTCTTCGCGATGATCTCGACGAAGTGCGGGGCCCGGTCGCGATTGATCTCGACCACCGCGCGCAGCAGCGCGAAGTCGTAGCCGAGCGCGGCCGCCGTGTGGATCAGCGAGTCGGTGTCCTTGGGGAAGCAGCTCCCGCCGTAGCCGAGGCCGGCCTGGAGGAACGGGGCGCCGATGCGCGAGTCGAGGCCCACGCCCTTCATCACCTGGCTCACGTCGGCGCCGGCCTGCTCGCAGATGTTGGCGATCGCGTTCATGAACGAGATCTTCGTGGCGAGGAACGCGTTGGACGCGTACTTGATCATCTCCGCCGACGGGACGTCGGTGATGATCATCGGCCGCTCGAGCGGCGCGTAGAGCTCGAGGAGCGACATCGCGACTTGCTGGGTCGGGGCGCCGATGACGATCCGGTCGGGCCGCAGGGTGTCTTCGATGGCCGAGCCCTCGCGGAGGAACTCCGGATTCGACACGACGTCGAAGGGCACGGGATGCTGCTGGTGCCGCTCGATGATCTCGCGGACGAGCTCGCCGGTGCCGACGGGGGCCGTCGACTTGTTGACGATCACCGTGTACCGCTCCATCGCCTCGGCGATGCCGCGCGCCACCGCCTCCACCGCGGTGAGGTCGGTCCGGCCGTCCTCGCGCGGCGGCGTGCCGACCGTGATGAAGACGATCACCGAGCGGCGGACGGCGCGGGCGAGATCCGTGGTGAAGGAGAGCCGGCCGTCGGCGACGTTGTGCGCCACCATCTCCTCGAGCCCGGGCTCGTAGATCGGCATGAGGCCGGCCGTGAGGGCGGCGACTTTGTCCGGCAGGTTGTCCACGCACACGACCTCGTTCCCGAGGTCCGCGAAGACGGCGCCCGTCACGAGACCGACGTAGCCCGTTCCGACGACACAGATGTTCATATCAGGCCCGTCATCATATCAGAGCGATCTCGTCGCGGTCCGGCTCCGCGGCGGACCACCGGAAGAACACCACGGTGAAGGCGACGAGCGGTACCAGGCCCGCCGGGACCCACATGATCACGCCGCCCAGGCGCTGATCCATCAGCGGGGTGAGCGGCAGGACACGCGGCGCCGTCGCGTAGAACGGATAGAGCAATGTCTCGGCGCCCGTGATCATCGCGGCCACCGCCGTCATCGGCAGGCCGAACGCGAAGAGATAGAGGATCTGCGCGGCGTAGTGGAGCCGCGGGGCCAGGATCGACCTCCCGAGCACGGGCCACCACGCAAGCGTCGCCGTCGCCATGAGTGTGAGGTGCTCGACGATGTGCCAGCCGTGGACGTCGAGCGCCAGTCCGAACGGCCCCGGCAGGTGCCAGCCGATGAGGGCGGCCGCATAGAGTCCGAGCGCCGCCGCCGGCCGCGTCAGCACGCGTGCGATCGCGACGAGGCGCGCGCGGCGAAGGAGCGCGTCGCTCATCCAGGCGGGCGTGCCCGCCAGCAGCAACGGCGGCACGAGGAGCGTGAGCACCAGGTGCTGGACCATGTGCGCGCTGAAGAGATAGTGGTCGCTCAGCTCGTGGAGCGGACCGTTCAGCGCGACGAGCACGAAGACGAGGCCGCCCGCGAACGCACAGCCCTCGCCGCGGCGCGGACGCGCCCCGCGCGCGAGCCACGCGCCGGTCCACGCGCCCGCGCACAGGGCGACGCCGGCCACGACGGAAATAGTCATCTGAAGTTGGGGGCGTGCGAGACGCACCCCCCAAGCCCCCCACGACTCATCTCGGCGACGCCCGGCGACTCATCTCGGCGACGCCCGGCGGGTCATCGGCCGTAAACGAGGAAGGTGCCGATCAACGTCGACAGCGCGATCACGAAGCCGATCGCGACGAGCAGCGGGCCTACGAAGACCGCGGCAAGCGCGCGGGAGTCGTCGCGCAAGTGCATGAAGAACAGCACCACGAGCGCGAACTTCGCCGCCGACAGCACGAGGAGCAGCGGGACCAGGATCGGCGTCAGCGCGCGGATGTAGATCACCGCGAACTCGAGCGCGGTGATGGCGGTGAGGATCGCCGCCACCTTGACGTAGGTGCCGACGCTGGTGTGCGCCGCGGGCGGCCCTACGGAATCAGGTATACGAGAGTGAAGATCGCGATCCATACGATGTCCACGAAGTGCCAGTAGAGCCCGGCGATCTCGACCTTGAGCGCGTCGCTCACCGCGAGGCGCCCCCGCAGGTCGAGCACGAGCAGCGTGGCGAGCCACGTCACCCCGATGGCGACGTGAGCGCCGTGAAATCCGGTCAGCGTGAAGAACGTCGAGCCGAAGAGGTTCGTCTGCAGCGTGAGCCCCTCGTGGACGAACGTGGTGAATTCGTACGCCTGGAACCCGAGGAAGATCACGCCGAAGAGGATCGTCCCGGCGAGCCAGAGCCGTGTCTGCCTCCGATCGCCGCGCTGCGCCGCCGCCAGCGCCAACACCATCAGCAGCGACGACATGAGGAGATCGAACGTGCTGAGCGTGGTGAGCGGAAGGTTGAGGATCTCGTGGGGGTACGGCCCCACCACGCTGCGGCCCCGGTAGGCGAGGTAGCTCGCGATGAGCGTGCCGAAGAAGAAGCACTCGGAGCCGAGGAAGACCCACATCGCGAGCTTCCGGTGATCGACGCCGAGCTCGCCGACCTGCCGCGCGTGCGCCGGATCACGATGGTGCTCGAGCGCGAACGCGAAGAGCGCGAGCACGGTCGCCACCACGCCGGCGATCACGAGAGCCACGTGCGTGAGCGCGCCCACGGCGGCCGCGAGGATCCCGACGGCGGCCACGATCGGCCAGAACGAGGGCGCGGGCAGGTGAATGCCGTGGGCGTCGTGCCGCGGCGGCCGCGGAACCGGCGTGCGCCCGTGACGGTCGCCGTGCTTCTCGCGCCAGAACGTGTCGCGGCCGTAGACGGGCGGGATCTCG
>JBGOTH010000370.1:0-4017 GCA_041476345.1 Methylomirabilia bacterium | reverse complement strand
TACTCCATGAAGTTGCGCATGCCGGTCTTGTAGACCGCGTCCTTTGCCAGGCTCGCACTGAAGAGCTGCTTCTCTTTGCTCATCGTCAGTCTCCTTTCAGACCGTAGAAGCCTTTCGCGCCGCCCGCCAGGATCTGGCGCTTCGTCTCCGCGGACAGCTCCGAGCGGTCCGCGATCAGCTTCGGCGCGCCGGGGAAGAACCCGTCCGGGTGCGGGTAGTCGGTGGCCCAGAGGATCTTGTGCGGGCCGATGTAGTCCGCCAGCACGCTGAGGCTCCCTTCCACGGGCTCGAACGAGATCCAGCAGTTGCGCCGGAAGAGCTCGGTCGGCCGCATCGAGAGCCCGGAGTCGTTGAAGCCTTGATCGTCGAAGTGCCGGTCCATACGATCCAGCCACCCCGCGATCCACCCGCCGCCGGACTCCAGGAAGGCGATTCGGACTTTCGGATGGCGATCGCACACGCCTTCCCAGATCACGCTCATCGCGGCCAGCATCATCTCCATCGTGTGCGAGATGATGTGCTTGGCGCCGCGCGTGGTGAAGCGATCGACGCCGACCTGTGGCATGCCGCCGCTCGCGCCCTCGTGCAGGCCGATCGCGACGTCGAGATCCTCGACCGCGCTCCAGAACTTCGTGTAGTCCGGGTGGTGCAGCATGCGGCCGTTGTACGGGTTGGGACGCAGGAACGCGGCGCGCATGCCGAGCTCTTTGCGCGCGTACCGCATCTCCTCGATGGCGAAGTCGATCGACTGCATCGGCAACATCGCGACGCCGAAGAGACGGTCGGGGTAGGGGCGGCAGTAGTCCGCGAGCCATCGGTTGTAGGCGCGGCACACCGCGGCGGCGAGCTTCGGCTCTTTGATGGCGCCGGAGAACAGGCCCATGCTCGGATAGAGGAACGCCGCGTCGATGCCGTCGAGATCCATGTCGGGAATGCGCTTGTGCGGGTCGAAGCCGCCCGGCCGGCCGTCGGCATAGGTCACGGTCTCTTCGTCCACCTCGCCGTCGCGCGAGCCGATCGCGCCGACGACGTTCATGCCCTTCGTGCTCCCGTACACCTGACCTTCGATGAGCAGGCGCTCCTTGCCGTCCGTGTCGACGACCATTCGCGGCGCGCTCTCGCGGTACTTGGGCTCGATGTACCGCTCGAAGAGGTCGACCGGCTCCAGCACGTGTGCATCCGCGTCGATGACGTTGTACGCGCGTGTCATGGTCAACTCCTCTGGCTCGCGCCCGTCTCGATGTCCATGAGCTCGCGGCGTGGCCCCATCCTGCGCATCGCCTCGAAGCCGTCCTCCACCATGTCGCAATAGAGCTCGACGCGGTTGCCGTCCGGGTCGGGGAAGTAGACGCTGCGCGTCACGTTGTGCTCGATCGTCGACTCGACCGCGATGCCCATCGCCTTGAGCTCGCGATAGGCGGCCTGCAGCTCCTCGAAGCTGCCGAGCTGCCAAGCCGCGTGATGCAGGCCGGGCTGCTTGTCGCCCGGCGCTTCGCCGCCGGCCGGCTCGAAGAGCGCGAGCTCGTGGTGCTGCTCGCCGAAGCTGAGGAACACGGCGCCCCGCTCGCGGTCCTCGGCGGCGAGCTTCAGGCCGAGCGTGCGCATGTAGAAGTCCTTCGACTTCTGGGAATCGCGGACTCTGAGGACGATGTGGCCGAGCTTTCTCGCCTGGATCATTTCTTGAACACCCCCGCCTGGTCCAGCTCCATCAGCGCCTGCGCTCCCGCACTGAACGTCGGTCCACCGCCCGGCACCGCGGCGGACTGGATCGCTTCCAGCAGCTCGCGCTTGGTCGCGCCGTGCTGGATGGCGCGCTTCATGTGCGCGATCACGCCTTCCTTCCGACCGCGGAAGGCGAGGATACCAATGATCACCATCTCACGATACTTGATCTTGAGCTCTTTCCCGTCGCCGATCGACAGCTTGCTCAGGGGCTGACGCGCCGCGACGTATTCGGGGTCTTCCTTCGCGACCCACTCCCAGAACGGGTATCCATAGGGACTCGCCGACGTTCCGCCCGCCTTCTTCGCTGTCATCGTTGCCCTCCTCGAGTTTCGATGGCGCTTTGGCCCGCCGTCTCGGTCGCGAGCGGAATTACCCCGCCCGGTTCGCCCTCCAGGATCCAGTCGATCAGCAGTCGATAACGCTCCGTCGGCACCGCGCCCACGAGCGACAGCTTTTCGTCGAGGATCACGGTCGGCAGTGAGGACACGCCGAACCACGCCGCGCCCTCGGCGCAGTCGTGCAGCACGGCCTGATACGCGTCGCCGGCGTAGTCGGTCTTGAAGCGTTCCATGTCCAGCTCGCACTCGCGTGCCAGGCTCCACAGGACATCCGGGCGGCTGATGTCGAGGTTGCCCTGGAAGTGCGCGGTGAAGAGCCGCGCGTGGAAGCGCTCGAAGCACACGTCGCCCTGACGCTCGGCGCACTTCGCCGCGGTCAGCGCGGGAATGCTCGAGGACGGCAGGGGCGTGTCGAGCTCCGGCGGCACGAACAGCGCGCGGGGCTCCTCGGCGCCGACGCGCTGGCGCCCGTCGCGCGTCTTCTGCGTGACGCGCCGGTCCGGCTGCTCGTTGGGGATGAGCGGGAACGTGCGCCAGTGGATGCGCACACGATCGCCGTACGCCTGCCGGATGTCGTCGAGCCGCACCGCGGCGTTATAGCACCAGGGTCAGAGGTAGTCCGAAAAGACGTCGACCCGGATCGGCGCGCTCATTCGTTCGCGAAGACCGTCGGCTTGGTGACTTCCGTTTTGAGCGCTACTAGCGCCCGCTCGACGATGCGCCGGCGCAACGCCTTCTCGTCGGCAGGGGACAGGTCCGCGTTACCGAGCGGGTGGATGATGCCGGCCGCCGGCACGATGCGGTTGGCGCCCACCATCACGGCCACGGGCGTCATCGTCGAGACTTGCACGGTCGGCAGGCCCGCGCGCTCCAGCTCTTTCGCGATCGCTGCGCCGCAGCGAGTGCTCGTCCCTCAGGTGGATGTGAGGATGACGGCATCCACGCCGGCGGCGCGCAGCTTCTCGGCGATCTCGCGCCCCATGCGCGCGCTGTGGGCCAGGGTCGTTGCGACTCCAACCGTCGAATAGACCGTCTCGTGCAGCTTGCCGATCGCGCCGCGCTGCTCGAGCTCGCGCACGACGTCCACGGGGACGAGACGATGCGGGTCCTGCTTCACGAAGGACGTGTCGTAGCCGCGGTGCGGATTGTCGTACAGCGCGGCGTCGAGCTCTACCTTGCCTTCGATGCTGTAGGCGCCGTAGCGCGTGGCGTTCAGCGGCTCGATGCCGTCGGGATTGCCCTTGGGCACCAGCCCGCCGTCGGTGACGAGCGCGATGGTCGCGCCTTCCAGCGTCTTGATCAGCCGCGGCGCCGGCACGTTCTGGAACTCGGGGAGCGGGACCTCGCTGGCGAACGGCCGCCCCGCGAGCTTGTCGAGGAGCATCGCGGTGGCGCGCTCCGCGGCGTTGGTGGCGACCACGACGTTGCGGGTCACGCCCCGCGCGAAGTAGCCGTCCGCGGCCGGCGCGCCCGGCGCCTCACCGCGCGCGAGCGTGAGGCCGAGCGCGACGAGGCGCCGTGCTTCATCGAGCATGCGGACGGCCTCGGCGCCCGTCTGCAGGATGTAGACCTGGCGGCGGTAGAGGTCGACGCCGGGATTCTCCGCGTGCATGCCGGTCACCGCCGGAATCTTCAGCACGGCCTGCACGGCGGCGCAGAGGGCGCCGCACGCGACGCCGTAGCGGCCGGCGAGGAACGCGGGCCCCGCGATGACCAGGTCCGGGCGCTGCGCCGTCACGAGCGCGAGCATCTCGGCAAGCGCGCGTTCCGGTTGCTCGGCGGCATAGTTGTCGCCGCAGATCACCGTCGCGACGACCGTGCCGCCGCCGCCGAGCGCCTCCTGGACGGCGCGCGCGGCGCCCACGGCGCCGTCCGCGATCCGGGGCCCGACGCCGGCCTTCTCTTCGCCGCCGAGTTGACCGAAGAACTGGTTGACGTAGCAGACGACTCGCAG
>JBGOTH010000369.1:0-4025 GCA_041476345.1 Methylomirabilia bacterium | reverse complement strand
GCGGCGCACGCGTATCCCAGGTCCTCGGACGCAGGGATCGCGAGGGGGGCGCAGCCGGCGAGCGCGAGGGCGAGAACGGCGCCGCGAAGGGCACGAGTCATTGCCGCGAGCGACCGGTTATGCACGACCGAAGGCCACCGTCGCGCAGAGTATTCGATCAGCGACATTGACGCCAGTATACGTGTATCTGCATACTATGCCATGGCTGACAAGCCGCTGCGGTGGCTCGGCTCTGCTCGCCGCGATGTCAGAGCCTTTCCGGATGATGCACGTCGTATCGCTGGCTATCAACTGCGGCGCGAACGACTCAAGGCCCTGATCATGGCGCGGAGGGAAGATTGATGTCTCAAAAAGATAAGTCGCGTGGCGTGCTCCGAATTACTCGATCGGGCGGCAACGTGTTTCGCGACCTCGGCTTCGGATCGAAAGAGGCCGAGCACCTTCTCGCGCGCGCCGACTTGATGATCCGTCTCCAAAAGGAGATTACCTCTCGCGGCCTGAAGCAGACGGAGGCAGCGAAGATCCTCGGCGTGACACAGCCGCGCGTGAGTGAACTTCTCCGCGGACGAATTCAACTGTTCAGCTGCGACACGCTCATCGACATGTTGGCGAGCGTCGGCGTCGTTGTGCGGCTCGGATTCAAGCCATCTAAACGGAGCGCGAAAGTGGCGTAGCCGTTGTGTCAGCTTGACTAACCCTCGCCCCCGGGGCACGATTCAAATGCGACCCCAGGAGGAAGCACGATGGCCTATCTGAAAGACTCCAAGTCCGCGAAAGTCCGCCGGCAGCTCGACCATCCCGTGATCGACGGCGACGGGCACTGGCTCGAGCCCATGCCGATCTTCCTCGATTACCTGAAGCAGGTCGGCGGGCCGAGCCTCGTCGAGCACTTCAAGTCCAAGGACATCGAGCGTGGGTGGTACGGGATGACCCGCGACGAGCGCATGGACAAGCGGCCGCACCGGCCCACGTGGTGGGGCGAGCCGACCAACACGCTCGATCGCGCGACGGCCATGGTGCCCAAGCTCTTCTACGAGCGGCTGGATGACTTCGGCGTGGACTTCTGCCTGCTCTACACGTCGCTGGGGCTCTTCAACATCGCGAATCCGGATCAGGAGATCCGCCGCGGCGTCGCCCGCGCCGTCAACACGATGAACGCGGAGATGTTCGCGCCGTACAAGCATCGCATCGCCCCCGCGGCCGTCGTGCCCGTCCACACGCCCGAGGAAGCGATCGAGGAAGCGACCTACGCGGTGAAGGAGCTGGGCTTCAAGGTCATCATGATCGCCAACCACGTGAAGCGGCCCATTCCGGCGCTCGCGCGTGACGTCAAAGACCCGAGCACGGTGCGCTACTACATCGACTCGCTCGCGTACGAGAGCCCCTACGACTACGACAAGTTCTGGAAGGCGTGCGTGGACCTGAAAGTCGCCGTCACCGCGCACTCCGGCAGCATGAGCTGGCACGGGCGCGAGTCGATCGACAACTTCAGCTTCAACCACATCGGCCACTTCGCGGCGGCGAGCCACGCCTTCGCGCGCGCGCTGATCTTCGGCGGCGTCGTGAAGCGCTTTCCGATGCTGCACTTCGGCATGCTCGAGGGCGGCGTGGGCTGGGCGTGCAACCTCTTCACGGACCTCATCGCCCACTGGGAGAAGCGCAGCAAGGGGCCGATGGAAAAGCACCTGCGCCCCACGAACCTCGACAAGAACATGCTGAAGGACCTCTTCACGCGCTACGGCGGCCCCGTGTTCGAGAACAAGATGGACGAATTGCTCGCGAGCACGAGCATCGTCCCGCCGTTCAAGAGCAACGAAGAGATCACGGACCGTGAATACGCGCTGAATCAGATCGACGATTTCGAACGCGCCGGGGTCTCCACCGCCCAAGAACTGCGCAAGCAGTTCCAGGACCACTTCTACTTCGGCGCCGAGGCGGACGACCCGATGACGGCGTGGGCCTTCCGCGACCCGCACAAGCTGCGCCCGCTCTTCAGCTCGGACGTGAGCCACTTCGACGTGACGGACATGAGCGAAGTCCTCGAAGAGGCGTGGGAGCTGGTCGAGCACGGCATGATCGACGCGCAGAACTTCCGCGAGTTCACGTTCGAGAATGCCGCGCGCCTGCACACCGCCATGAACCCCGACTTCTTCAAGGGGACGGTGGTGGAGGGCGCGGTCGCACGCGTGAAGCACAGTTCATAGCGGGGGTGCGCGCAGCGCGCTCGTCGCGCTGCTGATCCTCGCGAGCGTCGTCGCGACTCCGCGCGCCGGGCTGCGTGCCGAAGTCATGATCCTCCAGGGCACGCACGAGGGAGCCGACTTCATCATCGGCATGCCCAAGCGGTCACGGTGGAACGGTGATCTGGTGATGTACGCGCACGGGTACGACGGCGAGGGTCCGGGCCGCGGGATCGTCCGTCCGCCCCCGCTGGCCGGGCAGCTCACCAAGCGCGGCTACGCGTGGGCGGCCTCGGGCTATCGGAGCCGAGGCTATCGTCCCGACCTGTTCATGGCCGACACGCTGGCGCTTCGCGAGCGCTTCATCAACGAGCTCGGGCGCCCGAAACGGACCATCATCCACGGGCAGTCGATGGGCGGCCACGTGGCTATCGCGTCGCTCGAGATTCATCCCGAGGTCTATCAGGGCGCGCTCATCGAGTGCGGCGTCGTGAACGGCGTCGGTCTCATCGACTGGCTCTACGCGTATTCCGCGGCGGCCGACTATTTCTCCGGCGTGCGACTCCTCGATGCGCCCAATCAGACCGTGTTCGACACACTCGTGGGCGGCCCGTGGCTCATCGCGATGGGCATGCCCGGCGGTTACACGGAGCGCGGCCGGCGCTTCGACAGCGTGGTGAAGTATCTGATGGGCGGCGATCTGCCGCTGCGTCTCGATGGTTTGGGGCGGCGCTACCTCATGAACCTCAACCCGCGCGACCCGGGGCCGGAGCGGTCGCAGGAGTTTGCCCGGCACGCGAGCACGAAGAACATCCACTATCACATCGATGCCGGGCTCGGCGTCGACGACGCGACGCTCAATCGCGATATCCGGCGGATCACGCCGGCCGCCGGCGCCCGCTCGCACGCGAACAATCCCGTCTTCGCCGAGCTCACCGGCAAGATCCGCGTGCCGGTCATGACGATCCACGAGACGGGGGATCTGCGCGTGCCTTTCCGCCTGGAGCAGGACTACCGCCGGCGGACGATCGCCGCCGACACCGCGCGCTTTCTCGTTCAGCGCGCCGTGCGCGGGCCCGGACACTGCGCGTTCGACGTCGCGGTCAGGGTCCGCGCCTTCGATGACCTCACCGAGTGGATCGAGCGCGGCGTGGTACCGCAAGGCGACGACGTCCTCACGGCGGACGTGTCGAAGCTCGGCCTGCGCTGGACGCTGGCGCTGCACGCGGACGATCCGGCGCGAAAGTGAGCCAGCGCAGCGACCTCCGAGCGATCGCTCGCCGCGCGATGGTCCAGCGCGGCCTCGAGCCCGAGTTCCCGGGACCGGCGCTGGCCGAGCTCGGGCGCATCCAACGCGCCGCCACCGACGCCGGCGTGCGCGACCTCCGCGACCGCCTCTGGTGCTCGATCGACAACGACGACTCGCGCGATCTCGATCAGCTCTCGGTGGCCGAGCCCGTCGCGGGCGGCGACACGAAGATCTTCGTGGCCATCGCGGACGTCGACGCGCTCGTGCCGAAGGGGAGCGCGCTGGAGGCCCACGCCGGACGCAACACCACGTCCGTCTACACGGCGGGCAGCGTGTTTCCGATGTTGCCCGAGAAGCTCTCCACCGACCTCACGTCGCTGAACGAGAACGAGGACCGGTTGGCACTCGTCGTCGAGATGGCCGTGAAGGGCGACGGAACGGTGGGGCCGTCCGATGTCTATCGCGCGGCCGTACGTAATCACGCCCAGCTTGCCTACAACGCGGTCGGTGCGTGGCTCGAGGGACGCGGCCCCCTGCCGGCCAAGATCGGCGCCGTCCGCGGTCTCGACGAGCAGCTCCGCGTCCAGGACCGCGTG
>JBGOTH010000368.1:0-4040 GCA_041476345.1 Methylomirabilia bacterium | reverse complement strand
TCCGCGATGAGCGAGCGCGACAGGATGCTGATCATGTTGTGCACGAGCTTCGCGATGCAGCCCGAGCCGATCGCGCCCATGTAACCCACGTTGTTGCCGATGGCGCCCAGCACGCCCTTCACTTCGCTGTAGACGCCTTCCTCGCCGCCCACCATGACTTGCAGGCTGCCGCGCTTGGCGCCGACGACGCCGCCGGACACCGGCGAGTCGAGCACGTGCACGCCCTTCGCCTTGAACGCGGCGTGGATCTTCCGCATCACCGTGGGCGAGTTCGTCGACAGATCCGCGTAGATGCTGCCGGGCTGCGCGCCCTCGAGAATGCCGTTCGGGCCGAGCGCGACGGCTTCGACCTCCGCCGGCCCGGGAAGCGACGTGAGGATCAGCTCGCCGGCCCGCGCCACCTCTTTCGGGCCGTCGGCCCACGTGGCGCCGCCGTCGAGGTGCGGCTTCGCCGACTCACGCCGCACGTCGAACACGACGAGCTGGTGACCGGCCTTCATGAGGTTCAGCGCCATGGGCCCGCCCATGTTTCCGAGTCCGATGAATCCGATGCGCATGCGTTAGCCTCCGACGATCTCCCGCGCCCGAAGCGCGGCGACGTCATCCTTGGTGAGTCCCAGAATTTCGGACAGCAATTCATCCGTGTGCTGACCCGCGAGCGGCGGCGCCGTCGTCGGCGCCGGCGATTCCGACAAATGCACCGGAGAGCCGGGCAGCCGGAACGTGCCGCGTGTCGGGTGATCGATGGTGTGGATCTGGCCGCGCGCGTTCAGGTGCGGATCGTCGAGGATCTCGCCGGTGTCGAGCGTGGCGCCACACGGCACGCCGGCCTTGCCGAGGACGGCCATGACGTCGTGCTTGGTGCGCGCTTTCGTCCACGCGCGGATGATGTCGTTCAGCCAGTCGCGATTCTCCCACCGCGTCTTCGCGTCCTTGCAGCGCGGATCCGACAGCAAATCTTCGCGCCCGATCGCGGTCCCGAACGCGCGCCACATTTCCGGGTTGATGGGCTGCACGTAGATGTACGCATAGTCGTTCAAGCCGCCCGGCGCGCAGGGATACGCGCCGCCGGGCACGCCGCCCACCAGAGCATTGCCTCGGCGCTCGCTCGGCTTGCCTTCGCGGTAGTGATCGACGTAGCGCCCGCGCAGGAAGTTGGCGATGACTTCCTGCATCGCGACTTCCACGAGCTGCCCCTTCCCGGTGCGCTGACGCTGGATGTACGCCGCCATGATCGCGCCCGCGGTATGCACGCCGGTGCCCGTGTCGCCGATGGCGGCACCGCAGCGGATCGGCTCGCGATCCGGAAAACCGGTCACGCTCATCACGCCGCCCGTGGCCTGCGCGATCATGTCGAAGCTCTTGTAGTCGGAGTACGGACCGGAGAGCCCGAAGCCCTTGATGCGCGCCACGATGATCCTCGGATTCGTCCGATTCAATGTTTGATAGTCCAGACCGAGCTTCTCCATCAGCCCGGGCGCGAAGTTCTCCACGACGACGTCGGCGTTCTCGACCATCCGGAGGAACAGCGCCTTCCCCTCGGGCTTCTTGAGGTCGATGGTCACGCTGCGCTTATTGGCGTTGAACACGAGGAAGAACATCGCGTCGAGGCCGGGCACTTCGGGGCGGTTGCGGCGCGACTGCTCGCCGCCCGGCGGCTCGATCTTGACGACGTCGGCGCCGAGCCACCCAAGGAACTGCGTGCACGTCGTGCCGGCTTCGAACTGGGTGAGGTCGAGAATGCGAATGCCGCTCAGCGCTCGATCGGTGTCCATGTCGGCTCCTTGCGTGGCGCAGCCATTCTAGGCCGTGCGGTATCCGATTGGATACGTTGAGTCACCCGAATAGCTGCCGTATCGTACAGCGTCATGGAGACGATCCCACTCTGGCGCCTCACGCGAAGCCGATACGACCGGATGATCGACGCCGGCATCCTGCTGGAGGACGACAAGGTCGAGCTGCTCGACGGGCTTCTGGTCGTCCGCGAGCCGCAGGGTGACCGCCACGCGGTCGCAGTGATGCTGGCCCGTGCGGCGCTGGAGAAGGCCTTCGGACGGCGCTACCACCTTCGAGAAGAAAAACCCGTAGCACTCGACCGTCTGTCGGAACCGGAGCCCGACCTCGCCGTCGTACACGGCCGCCCTCGTGACGACTTGGGAGGCCATCCTTCGCGACCGATCCTCATCGTGGAAGTTGCAGACTCGTCGCTGTCGCTCGACCGGGCGCGCAAAGGCAACCTCTACGCGCGCGCGGGCATCGCGGAATATTGGATCGTGAACCTCGCTGACGAGGTACTCGAGGTGTATCGCAGACCGGTGCGGCGGCGAAGCTGGCAGTATGCCAGCATGCGTCGGCTGAAGCGTGGCGCAGTGATCAGGCCGCTCGGCGCTCCTCGCGCGCGCATCCGCGTCGCGTCACTGCTGCCATGAAAGTCACGAAGCTCGAGACCTATTCGCTCACCGCGCCGCTCCCGCAGGTCGTCCGCACCTCCACGCACGCGATCAGCCAGGTGAGCGAAGTGATCGTGAAGCTCACGACGGATTCCGGGCACGTCGGCATCGGCGAAGCGCATGGGCCGTTCTTGTTCCAGGGCGCGGAGGGTCTGAAGGCTGTCAACACGGTGCTGAACACAATCACGCCGCTCGTCGTCGGTCAGGACCCGTTCGACGCCGAGCGGATCTGGCAGGACCTGTTCGCGCTGACCTACACGAGCGTGCGCGGCATTCCCGCCCTCGCGCGCCAGGCCCGTGTGCTCGTCACCGCGATGAGCGCGATCGACATCGCGCTGTGGGATCTGAAGGGCAAGGCGGTCGGGCGCCCCGTCTACGCGCTGCTCGGCGGCGCGCTTCGCCGGAAAGTGCCGGCGTACGTCACCGGCTTCTACTATCGAGACGGTGAGAAGCCGGACGACGTGATGCGCGAGGCCGAGACGTACGTGAAGCTCGGCTATCGCACGGTGAAGGCGAAGGTCGGCGGGCTGACGCCGGAGGCCGACGCCGAGCGCGTCGGGCTGATCCGCAAGGCGGTCGGCAAAGACGTGGCAATCATGATCGACGCGAACCAGGGCTGGAATCTTCCGACGGCGATCCGCGCCGCCAAGCTCTGCGAGCCGCACGACATCTTCTGGCTGGAAGACCCGATGCCGTGGTTCGACGAGCGGCACACGCTCGCGCGCCTGAAGGCCGAGACGAGCATCCCGATTTCCGCCGGCGAGACGGAGTACTCCCCCTTCGGGCTCAGGACGATGCTCGCGGAAGGCCTCGTCGACTACCTGATCATCGACTCGACCTGGGCCGGCGGGCTGACGACGTGGCGGAAGGCCGCCGTCATGGCGGAGCTCTATCAGATTCCGATGGCCGCGCATCACGATCCCCAGATCCACATTCACGCTATCGCGGCCAGCCCCACCGGCTTCATCCTCGAATCGTTCGCGGACGCCACGCGCGATCCCCTGTGGTTCGAATTGTTCCGCGAGCGCCCGCAGATCGTCGACGGCTTCATGGCGATCCCCGAGGCGCCGGGCCTCGGCCTCGAGTTGCGCGACGAGACGCTCGAGAAGTACGGCGTGAAGCTCGGCTGATTCGGCGGCCGGGCCCAGGAGCGCTCGTGAACTGTCCTCAGTGCGGCCGCGAGAACGTCGCCGACGCGATGTTCTGCATCGTCTGTGGAACCCGCCTGGAGCGCCTCTGAGTCATCTGCCAGACACCGAATGTCAGCGTCGCCCGGTTCTGCAAGCGCTGCGGGCAGCCGCTCGCGTCGGCACCCGCACCGCCCGCACAACCGCCGGCGTTTGCCGCGCCGGCTTCCTACACGCCGAAGCACCTGGCCGAGAAGATCCTCGGGTCACGGAGCGCGCTCGAAGGCGAGCGCAAGCAAGTGACCGTGCTTTTCGTGGACGTCTCGGGCTTCACCTCGCTGTCCGAGCGCCTGGATCCGGAGGACGTCCACCGCCTCATGACGCGGGCGTTCGAGCTCATGCTGGGCGAGGTTCACCGCTACGAGGGCACCGTGAATCAGTTCCTCGGTGACGGGATCATGGC
>JBGOTH010000367.1:0-4043 GCA_041476345.1 Methylomirabilia bacterium | reverse complement strand
GAAGTAGATCAGCACGTAACCGGCGGGCGTGATCCAGAGCCCCACGACGTAGTGGATGAAGAGCCCGTGCCACGCCGCGTTGTTGATCCCGGCCAGGTGCGTGGGGCCGAGCATCAACAGGATCAGGTTCGCGTCGGTCCAGATCAGTGCCGCGACGAGATACCAGAGGGAGACGTAGAGCGGCGGCGCCGTTCGCCGGTGGATCGTGACCAGGGACTGCACGGTGAGGACGAGCAGTGCCAGGAAGAGCACGATGACGTTCACGAGCGGAAGCTCGCCGACCTCCCACCCGCGATTACCGCCCAGCGCGAGCAGGATGACGAAGGCGACGAGGTTCGCGTTCCACACCCAGAGCAGCGGCCGACTGACGCGAGCGCCGGCGAGCCGCACCCCGCACAGGCGCGGCGCGACGTAATGCATGAGTCCGATGAAGAGCGTGGAGAAGGCGCCCCAGACGACGCCGTTGACGTGGATCGGACGCAGCCGCCCGAACGAGAGCCACGCAACGCCGCCGAGGAATTCCGGATAGTTGAACTTCGTCGAGACGAGCGCGCCGATCGTGGGGAACACCAGAAGCCACACGAGGCCGGAGCCCAGCCAGGCGCGGATGAGACCGGTGTCGATCAGCTCGTCGTTGCGCGCGGACGCGTCGGAAGACACGGCCGCCCTACGCTACACGAAGTGGCCGCGCGGGTCAGCCCTGGACGCGCATCGCCCGGAGTCGGGCGATCCGATCTTCCAGCGGCGGGTGCGTGCTGAACAGGTTCATCAAACTGCGCCCGCTCAGCGGATTCACGATGAACAGATGCGCCGTGGCCGGGTTCGCGTTCATCGGCACCACCTGCTGCGCCATCTGCAGCTTCTCGAGGGCCTTGGCGAGGCCCCAGGTCTTCCCGGCGATCTGCGCGCCGGTGGCATCCGCCTGATACTCGCGGGCTCGCGACACCGCCATCTGCACGAGCATCGCGGCGATCGGTGCCAGGACCGCCATGAGGATCGCCGCCAGGGGATTGCTGCTCCCCTCGTCGTCGTCGCTGCCGCGTCCGCGGAACATCGCCGCCCACTGCGCCATGTGCGCAAGGTAGGTGATGGCGCCCGCGAGCGTGGCCGCGATCGTCGAGATCAGCACGTCGCGGTTCCTCACGTGCGAGAGCTCGTGGGCGAGGACGCCTTCGAGCTCGTCATCGTCGAGGATGCGCATGATGCCGTCGGTGACGGCGACGACGGCATGCGTGGGATCGCGGCCGGTCGCGAAGGCGTTCGCGCTGTCGTTCGCAATGACGTAGATCCGCGGCATCGGGAGACCCGCGCGAGTCGCAAGGCGCCGGACGATCGCGTGGAGCCGGGGTGCCGACGCCTCGTCCACGGGCTGCGCCTGGTACATCGACAACACGATCTTGTCGGAGAACCAGTAACTGACGAAGTTCATGACCACGGCGAAGAAGAAGGCGACGATCATGCCCTGGCGGCCGCCGACGGCACCCCCGATGAGGACCAGCATCGCGGTGAGCACCGCAAGGAGTAGTCCCGTCTTGAAGATGTTCGACATGCAAGAGTCAGCCTAGCAAAGCGGTTTTGGGGGGTCAAATGCCTTGACTGGCCCGAACCCCGTGGCTATACTGAGCCGGTTCAGCGGAAATTCGTTTGGTTGTACCAACTTACGAAGCGCAGGAATCATGATCATCCAAGTCTCCGATCTTCCCGACGAGAGCCTTTCGATCGACGAGACCGCATACGCGGTGAGCTCGCCGTACGTCGACCCGACCTGGCGCCTCGAGCGGCTGGAACTTCAGGTGAACAAGGATGGTGACGAGGTCGACGTGCTCGGCCGGATCTGTGCGCGCGTGCCCCAGGTCTGCGGCCGCTGTGCGGAGAGCTTCACCGGTCCCGTGATCGCCGACGTCGACGTCCGGTTCGCGCCGAAGCCCGCGCGCGTGGACGACGCGGAGCTCGGTCGCGACGACCTGGACACCGACTTCTACGTGAACGACGAGATCGATCTCGACCGTGTCATCGAGAACGAGACGACGCTGGCGATGTCGATGAAGCCGCTGTGCGATCCCGGCTGCCGCGGCCTCTGTCCCGTGTGCGGCGTGAACCGCAACCTCGATCCCTGCGCCTGCGTCGAACGTGCGCCGGATTTGCGCCCGGGCGCCCTCAAGACGCTCGCCGAGCGCATGCAGAAGTAAGCGAACACACGAGGAGACTCTATGCCGCTGCCCAAAAGACGCCATTCGAAGACGCGCGGTCGCAAGCGCCGCACGCACTACAAGCTCTCCGCCCCGGCCAAGGCCGTGTGCCCGCAGTGTCGTGAGGCAAAAGTTCCGCATCGCGTCTGCCCGCACTGCGGCTACTACAAGGGTCGAGAGATCGTCGCGGTCGAAGGAACCTAGTGAAGATCGCCGTTGACGCCATGGGAGGGGACCACGGCCCCGCCGTGGTCGTCGAAGGCGCGGTCGCGGCAGTCCGTGAGTTCGGCGCCACCGTGGTGCTCGTCGGCGACAAGGTCTCGATCGAGCAGCAGCTCGAGCGCCTCGGTGCTGCCTCGGCCGGCGTCGAGATTCGTCACGCCTCCCAGGTCGTCGGCATGGGCGAAAGTCCGTCGCAAGCCCTGCGTCGCAAGCGCGACTCCTCGCTGCGCGTCGCGGCCGAGCTGGTGCGCGATGGTGAAGCCAGCGCGTTCATCTCCGCCGGCAACACGGGTGCGGCCATGGCTGTCGCGATGTTCGTGGTCGGCGTCCTGCGCGGCGTGGATCGTCCCGCCATCGCCGCCGTGCTGCCGAACGTCAAGGGATTCACCGTGCTGCTCGACGTCGGCGCCAACATCGACCCCAAGCCGTGGCATCTCTTCCAGTTCGCCGTGATGGGCCATGTCTACGCGCGCGACATTCTCGGGATCGACCGTCCGCGGGTGGGGCTTCTCTCCGTGGGTGAAGAAGAAGGCAAGGGCAACGAGCTGACGAAGGAGGCCTACGAGCAGCTCAAGGACTCGTCGCTGAACTTCCTCGGCAACGTCGAGGGGCGCGACATCTACAACGGCAGGTGTGACGTCGTCGTCACCGACGGCTTCACCGGCAACGTCGCGCTGAAGATCTCCGAGAGCCTCGCGGAGACGATCGGCTCGATGATCCGCGAGGAGCTGACGCGCGACCTCCGTTCGAAAGTCGGCGCCGCCCTCGCGCAGCCCGCCTTCGCGCGCTTCAGGAAGCGGGTGGACTACGCCGAGATGGGCGGGGCGCCGCTGCTCGGCATCGACGGTGCCGCGATCATCTGCCACGGCGCCTCGCCGGTGAAGGCCATCAAGAACGCCGTCCGCGTCGCGGGCGAGTGGGCGAAGGCGGGGCTGAACGACCACATCAAGGTCGCGCTCGAGAACGAGATCACACGAGGCAGTCGGGACGAGGGAGGCCGCGCATGACACGCGCGAAGATCACCGGCATGGGTGCCTACGCTCCGAAACGGATCCTGACGAATGCGGACCTCGCGCGTCTCGTCGAGACGACCGACGAGTGGATCCAGCAGCGCAGCGGTATCCGCGAGCGCCACATCGCGGACGACAAGGAGGCGACCTCCGACCTCGCCGTCCACGCCGCCCGCCAGGCGCTCGAGCGCGCGAACCTCACGCCCGCGGACGTCGACTTCATCGTCGTCGGCACGACCACGCCCGACATGTTCTTTCCGAGCGTCGGCAACATCGTGCAGCACCGCCTCGGCTGTCGTCGTGCGGGCTCCGTCGATCTCCTGGCCGCCTGCGCCGGGTCGATCTACAGCATGGCCATCGGCGCGCAGTTCATCGAGACCGGCAAGTACCGCCACGTCCTGTGCATCGGCGCCGAAACGCTGTCGCGGATCACCGACTTCACCGACCGCGGGACGTGCGTGCTGCTCGCGGATGCCGCCGGCGCCGCCGTGCTGGAGCCGTCCGGGGACGGTACGGGCATCATCGACGCCGATCTCTATTCCGACGGCCAGTATGCCGACCTGCTGATCATGCCGGGCGGCGGCTCGCGCAATCCCGCCACCCGCGAGACGGTCGACGCGCG
>JBGOTH010000366.1:0-4058 GCA_041476345.1 Methylomirabilia bacterium | reverse complement strand
TTGCTCGCCATCGCGACGCGCGCCACCTGAAGGTAGGCGTGCGCCGCCTGCCGCCGTTGCGCCGAGCGGCCCCGCTCCTGTGCGCGCTCGCCGAGCGCACCTTCGATCAACTGGACCGCTTCCTGCGCGTGCGCCAGGGCGTTGACGCGATCGCCCTGCGTCGCCTCCAGCGACGAGAGCCCGTCCAACACGCTGGCGATCGGCCCGGTCATCGCGCGCCGGTACGACGCGGCCGCCGCGCGCGAATAGGCCAGCGCCGTCTCGAGCACCGTGCGCGCTTTCGCGTGATCGTTCACCGAACGATAGGCGTGCGCGAGGGTCACGGCGGTATTCACCATGGCCCGGCTTACTTCCTGCGACGGCGGCGCCTTGCCGGCGACCTCCATGACATGCGGTCCGAGGGTCAGGATCTTTTGCAGCAGGCCGAGCTTGGCGGCGACGAGCACCGCCGCCGACCCCGCGCGTGCCGCCGTCCCGAGGGACCCGTCCTTCTCCGCCTCGGCCGCGCCCTTCTCATACACCGGGAGCGCCGCCGATCCTTCGCCGGCATCGACCACCTGCAACACGTCGATACGGCGCAGGCTGTACTTCCCGATGCTGTCGGGACCTTCCTCCTGCGAGCGGTTCGCGCCGGCCCCACCGCCGCCGCCCTTGCCGCCGCCTTTGCCGCGGCCGCGCTGAGCGTGCGCGAGCGTGGGAACGAGCGTCAACAGCACGAGCGCCAGGGCGATCACACGGGTACGCACGGCGATCCTCATCGTATCCAATTTGCGGCATTGACCGCGAGACGAACGCGTCCCAGCATGGCCTTTATGGTGACGCCCGGCGAATCCGGCTTCGATCCGAAGACAACATACGTGTTCGCGGAGGACGGCGGCGGCGCGGTGCGCGCGGAGGTCACGCCGACGTTCTGGCAGGAGCTGATCAGCGGCAGCACGCGCGACCCCGCCATCGCGAAGATCCGAAGCGGCGACGGTTGGCTCGTCGGCATCTTTTCCATGAACCCCCCGACGCGCGCCGAAATGCATCCGGCCGGCGACGAGATCCTCTACCTGGTGTCCGGCGCCATCGACGTGGTCCTCGAGGAAGAAGGGGGCGAGCGCGTGATCGAGCTACAGCCGGGCGCCGCGTGCGTCGTGCCACGCGGCGTCTGGCACCGGCAGCTCGTTCATCAGCCGAGTGAGCTCCTCGCGATCACGTACGGCAAAGGCACACAGCACCGCTAACAGGCGGCGGCAAACGCGGGCGGCAGGCGGAGCGTGGTGGGCTCGACTCTCATTTCACGGACGCGAGAAAGCTCGTAAGCGCGCGGTTGAACGCTTCCGGCTGCTCCATGTTCGAGAGGTGCGCGGCCGACTTCAAGATTTCGAGCCGCGAGCCCGCGATCTTCTGGATGATGACCTGGTGCGCGGCGACCGGCGTACCTAGATCGTCCGCGCCCACGATGGCAATGGTCGGGATCTTGATCGCGCCGATCTTGTCCGTGACGTCGAGCGTCGAGATCGCGGCGCAACACCCCGCGTAGCCGGCGGTCGGCGTGTTGCGGATCATCGCAGCGACCCTGTCGACCACGTCCTTGCGGCTCTTGCGGAACGGCTCCGTGAACCAGCGCGCGAGCGTCGGCTCGACGAGCGGCTCCATGCCCTGCGTCTCCGCGGTCTTGATGCGCTCCGCCCATTGCGGCCCGGCTTCAGCGGGCACGCGGCTCGAGGTATCGCAGAGCGCGAGGCTCGCGAAAACTTGCGGCGCTTTCAGTGCGAGCGTCTGGCCGATCATGCCGCCCATCGACAGGCCCACCCAGTGCGTGCGCGCGATGCCGAGCGCCTTCAGCAGCGCGAGCGCATCCTCCGCGAGCTGATCGAGCGTGTACGCGCCCTTCGGCGCTTCCGTCTTGCCGTGGCCGCGCGTCTCGTAGCGCAGCACGCGAAAGCCGCTGAGCGCCGGCACCGTCGGGTCCCACATGGAGAGATCGGTCGCGAGCGAATGACTCATCGTGACGACCGGCGCGTTGGCCGGCCCTTCGAGCGTGTAGTTCACGGAGATACCGTTGGCTGTGATCTTCATGGCTATCCTCCCCCGCCTTGTCGGGCATGCGCACTAAGCTACCATTCGGATCATGCGGAGATGGATCGTCGTGCCGGCCGCGGCGCTGGCCCTCGTGATCTCTGGCGCCGGGACGGGACACGCGCAGACGCGCGGCGCGCCCGCGCGCGAGCTGAAGATCGCCATCCTCCTCGGGCCGAGCGGACAAGGCGACAAGGGTCTCAACGACGCGGCGCTTGCCGGCCTCGATGCCGCAAAGAAGAACGGCCGCATCTCCGTGGCGATGCGGCCGGCTCCACGGCCCGACGAGTACGACGCGACGATCGATCAACTCGCGGGCGGCGCGCCCGATCTGATCATCGGCGTGGGCGCTCTCTACGCCGAGCCGTTTCGCTCGGCAAGCACGCAACATCCGCGCTCACGATTCCTGCTGCTCGACGCCGAGCTCCCCAATCTCGCGAACGTGAGATCCGCGACGTTCCGTGCCGACGAAGGCAGCTTTCTGGCCGGCGTGGTGGCGGCGGCCGAGTCGAAGCCCGGCAAGGTCGGTTTCATCGGCGGGATGGACATGCCGATCATCCGCGCCTTCGAGTGCGGTTACGAAACGGGCGTGCGGTGGGCGGCGAAGGAGCTCAAGCGTACCGTGCGGGGCTACGCCGTCTACATCGGCACCACACCGGAAGCGTTCGCCAGCCCGAAAGAGGCCGCGGAGCTGAGCCACGCGATGATCGCGCAGCAGGGCGTCGACGTGCTGTATGCCGCGGCCGGCGCTTCAGGCCTGGGGATGATCGAAGCGGCGCGCCACGCGAAGGTGAAGGCGATCGGCATCGACGCGGACCAGCGGCACGCCGCGCCGGAAACGGTCATCACGTCGATGCGCAAGCGTCTCGATCGCGCGGTGGAGAGCGCGATCGCCGATGTCCGCAAGCAATCGTTCCACGGCGGCGTGATGGTGATGACCGTCGCGAACGGCGGCGTCGATCTCGTGCTCCCCGGATCGTTGGCGCCGCAGACGAATACGCTGGTCGACAAGGCGCGCGCGGCGATCGTCTCAGGGCGCGCGCAGCCGTGCGTGAAGGAAGAAGAGAAGCCGCCCGCCTGGAACTTCTCGCCCCGGCCGGCGGCTCCCTGAGCGTCAGGCGGGGCGGATCGCCGCCTTCACTTTCGCGAGCGTCGCCGCGTCGATCTCGGTGACGCCGTGGTCGCGCTTGGCGTGCGCGGCCGCCTGCTGCAGGATCTCCGCTTCGGTCTCACCACGCGCTTCGACCGAGCATCCGGGGAACAGCTCACCGCACCGCAGAACTTTGGCCATGGCGTGCCTCCTTTGGACATGGGGCCCCGCAACTGGAGGACCCCAAACCCCTGTTATTCGGGACTGGCCATGGACAGGGCTTGCTCGCGCGAGAGATCCATCGCGTGGACCTCCTTCGCGTGCTTCTGCGCCTGAGTCACGAGCGCGTCGTCGTCCTTCGCTCGCACCACCGTGCCGCACGGACACTTGATGACTTTGCTCATGGCGCCTCCCTGCCGGTCGTCCCTTCTGCGTGCGATCGTGCCTCGCGCGCGTTGTCGGGACGTTGCCGGCACCTTGGTAAAAGCTGGGAGATCGTACCGTCGAATCCCTTTCTTTTCCGCGTGCCATACTGCCCGCGTCTTGGCGAAAAGCCCGCTGCGTGTCTATCTGACGGGCCGACTTACCGTCGAGCTGGGTGACAAGCGCTTCGACGAACGTCGCTTGCCCGGCCGTCAGGGCCGCCGCGCCCTGGTGTTCCTGGCGCTCGAGCGCGTGCGCTCCGTTCCTATCGACGAGCTCGCGGACGCCGTGTGGGGAACTTCTACGCCGGCGGGTGCCTGGGAGACGGCGCTGAGCGCGATCGTCAGCAAGCTCCGCGCGTCACTGCGTCCGCACGGCGCGTCCGTCGCGACGGCGGCCGGGTGCTACCAGCTCACACTGCCGTCGGACGCGTGGGTGGATGTCGAGGAGGCGCGGCGCGCGCTCGACCAAGCGGAAGGCC
>JBGOTH010000365.1:0-4058 GCA_041476345.1 Methylomirabilia bacterium | reverse complement strand
TGTCTACGACGCCGTCGAAGTCCCTCGCGACCGTCCCCAATCCGCATGCCGACCGTGACTACGAAGTCTCGATGGTCACGGACGAGTTCACGTGCGTGTGTCCGATGACCGGCCAGCCGGACTTCGCCACCATCCGGATCCGCTACGTGCCCGACCAGCACCTCGTCGAGCTGAAGTCGCTGAAGCTCTACTTGTGGTCGTATCGGCAGGAAGGCGCCTTCCACGAGGACGTCACCAACCGGATCCTCGATGACTTCGTGGCGGCGGCCCACCCGCGCTGGGTGGAAGTCACGGGCGACTTCAAGATCCGCGGCGGCGTCAAGACAGACGTGCGCGCCGTCTACGGCAAGCGGCCCGAGCTCTAGTCCGGCGTCACCGCCTCATGGACGTCATCCAGGACGAGCTCGAGATCACGATTTGCTTCGAGGCGGTCAAGCGTCTCGCGCCGATCGCGATCCTGGAGATCGGGAGTGCCAAGGGCGGAACGCTGGCCTTCTGGTTGAAGACTGGCGCCCGCCACGTCGTCTCGATCGACGTCGACCATTCCCCGCTGCGCCTGGACGAGCTGGACCGGATGAAGGCACAAGGGCAGGAGCTCCATCTCATCGAGGGCGCCAGCCATCGTCCGGAGACGATCCAGCGGCTGGACGTTCTGATGAAAGCGATCGGCGTGGCGCGGTTCGACGTCGCGTACGTCGACGGCGCGCATCACTATGAGGGCGTCAAGCTCGACTTCGCGACCTGCCTGCCCCGCACCGCGAAGGCAATCATTTTCAACGACCCCCTCCTCGACGGCGTGGGGATCTTCATCGAGGAACTGTCACGCGCGAACCATGACTGGGCAACTGCCGTGGTGGTCAACCCGAACCGGAGACTGCCGTCCGTCCCGGGAGCGCCAGCGCGCACGTCGCCGTACATGGTGGAGACCGGCGGAGGGAACGTCATCCTGTTACTGGATCCCCGCTACGGCGACGTCCTGGACTACGTCAGAAGCCGTGTCATTCAGGAGCTCACACCGATCGATCCGGCCTTCGAGCCCACCCGCGTGTACTTCCACCGGCGCGGAATGACGCAGTCCCCGCCATACGCTGCGTACTGGACGGGCCTGTACCCGACCTGGGGTCCCGTCCTGCGGTTCGTCTTCAAGGACGCGTGGAGCCTGTACAACCGATCGAAGGAAGAACAGCGGGCGGGCAGGCTCGAAGCCGCCTTGCGACTCGCACGGCAGGCCGACCGCACGCGGACGCGGTGGAAGTATCACCTGCTCAAGCGCCTCGCCCTCGCGGCCTCGGGTGGCACGCTGCGGCGACTGGTGCGCGAAGAATAGGGTCACGCGAGCCGGCGGAGCG
The DNA here is from genome assembly GCA_041476345.1 of Methylomirabilia bacterium. GTDB lineage: Bacteria > Methylomirabilota > Methylomirabilia > Rokubacteriales > CSP1-6 > VGLJ01. The sequence goes on along the minus strand of JBGOTH010000365.1, from coordinate 2,709 downwards.
GAAGGTCGGCGAGCGGGCGGGGCACGTCGCCGCGCAGCGTGATCTGCACGGACGAGCGCGCGTCCGCAACCTCTTCGACCACGATGTGGACGTCGATGCCGTCGGATGCGGCCAGGACCTCGCCCAGCCACGTCAAGAGGCTGTCGCGCTCGCACTGCACGGTAGAGCTGGTGCTTCTCGGCAGGAGTTCGCTCATGGCTTTCGACCTTCTCGGTAAGAGAGTGCCCGGGATGACCGCCAGGCGCGGGCGCGAGCATACGCGTCGCGTGGTAAACAGCGGGATTGTCAGACGACGACGTCCAGGCTTCGGTTTATGATTGCTTCTGCGATGAATGGTGACGCGACGCTCGCGCTGTCCGCCGCGATATGGCAAGAACCGCGGTGGTATGCGCTCAAGACACGGTCACGGCATGAGAAGCGCGTGCGGGATCAGCTGGGACAGCGAGACATCGACACCTTCCTCCCTCTGTGCGAATCCTGGCGCCAGTGGAAGGACCGTAAGAAGAAAGTCGAGCTCCCCCTCTTTCCCGGGTACTGCTTCGCGCGTTTCCCGCTCGTCGAACGGTTGCGCGTTCTCAACGTCCTCGGCGTGGCACAGCTCGTGTCCATCAACGGACGTCCGGAGCCCATCCTCGAAGAGGAGCTCACCGCGATTCAGCAGCTGGTGTCGACCAAGCTCCAGTACGATCCCCACCCGTTCCTCGAGGAAGGCATGGACGTCGAGGTGGTGCGAGGCCCGCTGGCCGGCGTGCGGGGCAAGCTGCTCCGCAAGGACCGCCTGACACGCCTCGTGCTGTCCGTGACGCTGGTGCGTCAGGCCGCGGTGGTCGAGATCCATCCCGCGGATGTCATCCCCGTTTAGCCTCTCGAGGATCTGAGCAGCGTCCGCGCCTGACGCGCGGACCCACTCGCGGGGTACTCCTTCACCAACCGTTCCCACGTACGGCGCGCGCGAGCCTCGTTCCCGAGCGAGCGCTGGGCCAGACCAATCTTGAGCAGCGCGTCGGGTACGCGGCTGCCGGCGGGGACGGCCTTGACGAGGCCCTCGAGCTCGGCCACGGCGCCCCGGTAGTCCTTCTGTGCGTAGAAGATCTCGCCGATCAGGAACTGCGCACGCTCGCGCGCGGGATCGTTCGGGTAGCTCGAGACCACCTCGTACAGAGAGACCACGGCCCCGTCGAGATCCCCCGCCTGATACTTCGCGAGCCCGGCCTGATACAGCTCTTCGGCGGCCGAGGGCATCGGGGAGGCGGCCGGCGGGGGGCTCGGGCGCAGGGCCGCGGAGGGCGATGCGGACGGCGCGACGGGTGCGCTCGAGCGTGATGGCGCCCGCAGCAACGGCGGAGGCGCGGGCACCGTCGGCGGGGGCGGAAGGGGCGCCGGCATCGAGCCCGAGGGCGCGAACCCGGGCACCGTTTGGGCTCGGCCTCGCGTCTGGGTCTCGATGTCGGTCAATCGCCGCTGCACGTACCCGAGCTGGTCCTCGTGCTGGCGCGCGCTCATCATGAGTTTCGCGACAGCATTCTGGAGCTCGACCAACTCGCTCAGAACCCGCGCGAGCGGGTCCGCCTGGCGCGGTGGCTCCGGCATCGCCGGCGACACTGGCGGCGTGCTCGGAGCCGACGCGGCCGGGGACGCAGGCCCACCATCGAGGCTGCGCGATGGGCTCACGCACCCGGCGAGCACGACGGCAATGGCCACGATAAGGGCACCCCGGCACGCGCTCATCGCCGGAGCCTCGGCGTGATGGCCACCGCGCGGACGGGCCATGTCGCCGTCATCGCGCGGAGCTCCAGGGTCAGGTCGAGCTCGCGCCCCAAGGGAATATCCACGATCCATGTCCACGGTACCGTTGCCTCCAGCGCCCGGTAGGCGCGCTTGATGTCACCGTCGGTAAAAACGTAAAGCCCCGACCGCATGTCGAGTGTCCTCACCTGCTGTCCGACGAGGAGCGCGCCGTCCTCGGCGACGCAGAGCACGTAGTCGATCACTTGCGGCGGCGCGCTTCTCACCAGCCGCACCGCCGCCGGCAGCGACGCCGGTTTCGCGATGGCGATGGTGATCGCTTCCATCGAGTCGAACGGCACGGGTGCGCGGCGAACCCCCGTCACCGAGTTTCCCTCGCCCGAGACGTCGAACCGATCGGCACCGATGGCGACGACCGGCGGCGCCGGGGGCGCCGATGTCACGCCTCGCGCGTCGAGCACGATGAGAGCGAAAGCTCCCGCGACGAGCGCCCGGCGCATCGACCGTCCCTACGCTCCGCCCACCGCCGCGGCCACCCACCCGCTGCGGCCGGCGACGTGGCCGTGCGTGACCGCACCCGCAGGGATCGACCGTTCAAGAGCCGTATCCGCCAGGTCGCGCACGCGAACGAACGAGCGCCCGGCGCCGCGAAGATCCTCGAGCCAGCCGGTGAACAGGTCGAGGAGCGCCCCGCCTTCGACCTCGGCGTGCAGCGTGAACACGTTGAGACCATCACCAAGCGCCGCCGTGAGCGCCGCGGCAACGTCGCGTTCCCGTCCGAGCAGCTCGTCGATCGTCGGCATCGTGGTCGGGACCTGTGGCGTCTTGAGCACGCCGCCGTCGACCCGCGGACGGAAGACGGTGCGGCCACGAACATCGCTGGCGTAGCGCAGCCCGAGCTCCTCCTGCATCACGAGCGCAGCGTCGCTCGTGCGCCATCCGGGCGCCGCCGATGCGGACGGC
>JBGOTH010000364.1:0-4068 GCA_041476345.1 Methylomirabilia bacterium | reverse complement strand
CGCCATCGGCGACGCTGCGCGGTTCGTGAAGCTGGATGTCACCAACGAAGCCGAGTGGCAGGCGGCGATCGCGTTCGCCGAGCGGGAGTTCGGCAAGCTCGACGTGCTCGTGAACAACGCCGGCATCAGCGGGACCTATCAGCCCGACCTCACGAACACCGAAGCGTGGGACAGAGTGATGGGCATCAACGCCAAGGGCGTCTTCTTCGGCATGAAGCACGCGGTGCCCGCGATGAAGCGCGCGGGCGGCGGCGCCATCGTCAACATCTCGTCGATCTCCGGCTTCACCGGCCAGCACGGCGTGCACATGGCGTACAACGCCTCCAAGGGCGCGGTGCGGATCATGACGAAGTCGGCGGCGGTGCAGTGGGCGAGGGACAACATCCGCGCGAACTCCGTGCACCCCGGGTTCCTGCCGGCCATGCGCACGTCGGTGGGCTCGGCGAATCCGGAGTGGCGCGCCAAGGTGCTCAAGAGCGTTCCGATGAAGCGCGAAGGACGTGTGGAGGAAGTCGCGCACGCCGTGCTGTTCCTCGCCTCCGACGAAGCCTCCTACATCACCGGCACCGAGCTGGTGGTGGACGGCGGCTTCCTGGCGATGTGATGCGGCACATCGGGCTCTTCCTCGAAGAGTTGCGGGAAGGCGCCACCGACGTCGCCTTCTTCCGCGAGCTGATCGACACGGTCGACGCCGCGGAGGCGTGGGGGCTCGACGGCATCTGGCTCGGCGAGATCCACTTCCTGCCGTCCCGCTCGATCCTCTCGTCGCCGCTCGTCACGGCGGCGGCGCTGGCGGCGCGGACGAAGCGCATGTGCTTCGGCACGGCCGTGCACCTCATCCCGCTGCGCCATCCGCTCAGCGTCGCCGAGGACATCGCGACGCTCGACCACATGAGCGGCGGCCGCTTCGAGTTCGGCGTCGGGCGCAGCGGCTCCCCGCGCGCGTACAACGTGCTCGGCGTCTCGTACGAAGAGAGCCAGGGGCGCCTGATGGAGTCGCTCCAGGTGATGCGGGAGGCGTGGAAGGGCAAGCGCTTCAACTTCCACGGCACGTACTACCACGTCGACGACGCGATCGTGGCGCCGCGCCCCCTGCAAGAGCCGCATCCGCCGCTGCGGATCGCCGCCCTCAATCCCGCGTCGTTCACGCGCGCGGGGGAGCTCGGGCTGCACATTTTCGTCGGGCTTCGCGGCACCGACATCTCGATCCTGCGCGGCCGCATCGAGGACTACCAGAAGACGTGGCGCGCGGCGGGTCATCGCGGCGTCGGGAGCGTCCACCTGCGCATTCCGCTCTACGCCGCCGATACCGACGAGGCAGCCGTCGAGGAATCGCGCGACAGCGTCGTCTATTACTTCCGGCGGCAGTCGCAGATGGCGCGCGAAGGGACGGGCAGCGGCACCACCACGACAGGGCAGCGCCTCGCGCAGGCTGACGAGCTCGCGGTGCTGTCGCACGAGCACATCCTGCGCGAGCGCGTCGTCATCGGCAGCGCGCGCACGCTCGTCGCGCGCCTCGCCGAGCTGCGCGAGCAGCTGCACCTCGACGGGATCATCGTGGAGCCGAACCCGGGCGGCAGGATCGCGGAGCCGCTGATGATGCGGAGCCTCCAGATCCTCGCGAAAGAGGTGGCGCCGAAGCTCCGATGACCCTGCCGTCACACGCGCGCGTGGTGGTGGTCGGCGGAGGGATCGCCGGCTGCAGCGTCGCGTATCACCTCACCAAGCTCGGCTGGCGCGACGTGGTGCTCCTCGAGCGGCGCGATCTCTCCTGCGGCACTACGTGGCACGCGGCGGGGCTCGTGGGCCAGCTGCGCGCCACCCCCAACCTCACGAAGCTCGCGAAGTACGGCGCGGACCTCTACGAGCGGCTCGAAGAAGAGACGGGCCAGGCGACCGGCTTCCGGCGTCCCGGCAGCGTGAGCCTCGCGCGCACCGCGGAGCGCATGCACGAGCTGAAGCGCATGGCGTCCCGCGCGCGCTGCTTCGGCGTGGACGTGGACGTCATCACGCCGGCCGAGGCCGGGCGGCGCTGGCCGCTCATCCGGACGGACGATCTCGTCGGCGCGCTGTGGCTGCCGCGCGACGGCCGCACCAACCCGATCGACACTACGCTGGCGCTCGCGAAAGGGGCGAAGCTGGGCGGCGCGACGATCCTCGAGAACACGGAGGTCACCGGCATCACCGTGCGCAACGGCGCGGTGGCCTCAGTCAGCACCCCGCAGGGCGACATCGCGTGCGAGGTCATCGTGAATTGCGCGGGGATGTGGGCACGCGAGCTTGGCGCGCTGGTGGGCGCGGCGGTGCCGCTGCATGCGTCCGAGCACTTCTACATGGTCACGGACCCGATGCCAGGTGTCGCGCCCGATCTGCCCGTGCTGCGCGATCCCGACGGGTACATCTACGTGCGTGAGGAAGTGGGCGGCCTGCTCATGGGCGGCTTCGAGCCCGTCGCGAAGCCGTGGGGCATGCAGGGAATCCCGGAAGACTTCGCGTTCTCGCTCCTGCCCGAAGACTGGGATCACTTCCAGGTGATGATGGAGCAGGCGATCCATCGCATCCCCGCGATCGAGACGGCGCCCGTGCGCCGCCACGTCAACGGCCCCGAGAGCTTCACGCCGGACGGACGGTACCTGCTCGGCGAGACGCCCGAGTGCAAGAACTTCTTCGTTGCCGCCGGCTTCAATTCGATCGGCATCGCGTCCGGCGCGGGGGCCGGGAAAGCGCTGGCCGAGTGGATCGTGGGCGGCGAGCCGTCGATGGATCTGTGGGACGTCGACATCCGTCGTACGGCCGCGTTTCAAACGAACCCGCGGTACCTCCACGACCGGACGATGGAGATGGTGGGCAAGGCGTACGCGGTGCACTGGCCGTTCGATCAGCCGGCGAGGGCTCGCGGCATGCGCAAGAGCGTCTTGCACGACCGTCTGGCCGCCCGCGGCGCGTGCTTCGGTGCTGTGATGGGGTGGGAGCGCGCGAACTGGTTTGCGACGCCCGGGATGGAGCCGGTCTACCGTTACAGCTGGGGACGGCAGAACTGGTTCGAGCGCTCGGCGGACGAGCACCGCGCGGTTCGCGATGCGGTGGGGCTCTTCGACCAGTCGTCGTTCACCAAGCTCCGGCTCGAGGGGCCGGACGCCGTCGCCGTGCTCCAGCGGCTCTGCGCGAACGACGTCGACACGCTCGTCGGCCGCATCGTCTACACGCAGATGCTCAACGCGCGCGGTGGCATCGAGTGCGATCTCACCGTCACGCGCCTCGCGGCGGATGCGTACCTCATCGTGACCGGCGCGTCCGTGGCGACGCACGACACCGCGTGGATCCGCCGGCACCTTGGAGACGCGCGCGTCGTCCTGACCGACGTGACCTCGGCCTATGCCGTGCTCGGCGTAATGGGTCCGCGCTCGCGCGCGCTGTTGGAGCAGGTCACGGACGCGGATCTCGGCAATGGCGCCTTTCCGTTCCTCACCTCGCGCGAGATCTGGCTCGCGTCCGCGCGCGTGCGGGCATCCCGCGTGACCTACGTGGGCGAGCTGGGCTGGGAGCTCTACGTGCCGACCGAGCACGCGCCGGGCGTCTACGACGCGCTCGCGGGGGTGGGAGCGGATCTCGGGCTGCGCCACGCCGGCTATCACGCGATGGATTCGCTGCGCATCGAGAAGGCGTATCGCGCGTGGGGCCACGATCTCGGGAGCGAAGACACGCCGCTCGAGGCGGGGCTCGGCTTCGCGGTGCGCTTCGACAAGCGAGCGCCGTTCACCGGGCGCGAGGTGTTGCTCGCGCAGCGCGAGAAGCCGCTCACCCGCCGGCTCGTCGTCTTCGCGCTCGAAGACCCGGAGCCGCTGCTCTATCACGACGAGCCGATCTGGCGGGACGGCGCGCTCGTCGGGCGCATCACCTCCGGCGCCTACGGCCACACGGTGGGCCGCGCGATCGGTCTCGGCTACGTCGAGCACGCGGACGGCGTCACGGATGCCTTCGTCGCGAGCGGGCGATGGGAGCTCGAGATCGCGTGCGAGCGATTCCCCGTCCACGCGCAGCTCGCGCCACCGTACGATCCGAAATCCT
>JBGOTH010000363.1:0-4079 GCA_041476345.1 Methylomirabilia bacterium | reverse complement strand
GTGTCCTTGAGCCGCTCCGCCAGCGCGTTCACGTCCTTCGTGTGGTCGGTGAAGACGGTGACCGTGTGCCCCGCCACTTTCTTGAACGCGGGCAGCGTGCGGATCGTGTTCTGCCAGTCGTCGAGGATCGTGATGTTCATGCGGGCATGATCGCATATCCGACTGCGAGGCTCACCTCTCGAGCGGCAGGGTGAACGTGAACGTCGACCCGGCGCCGATCTCACTCGCGAGCCAGATCCGGCCGCCGTGCAGCTCGATGAACTTCTTGGCGAGCGGCAAACCGAGGCCGGTGCCCTCCGACTTCTTGTCCGCGCTCCCCACCTGACGAAACTCCTCGAACACCGCGCCGTGATCCTCGGGGGCGATGCCGACGCCGGTGTCGGTCACGGCAATCTCCGCGAAGCCGTCGGCGATGCCCGCGCGCACATCCACCCGGCCGCCTTCGGGCGTGAACTTGAGCGCGTTCGAGAGGAGGTTGAGCAGCACCTGCTTGACCTTCCGCTCGTCGCCGCGGATCGGGCCGAGTCGTTCGTCGATCGTCCGCTCGAGCGCGATGCCGCGGCGGCTCGCGCGCTCGCGCACGAGCGCCAGCGCGTTGTCGATCGCGGTCGGCAGATCGAACTCGGAGGCGTCGAGCTCCATCCGCCCCGCCTCGATCTTCGACAGGTCGAGGATGTCGTTGATGAGCGACAGCAGGTGCTGCGCGGAGGTGAGGATGTCGCCGAGGTACTCCGCCTGCTTGTCGTTGACCTCGCCGAACATCCGCTCCAGCAACACTTCGGAGAAGCCGATGACGGCGTTGAGCGGCGTGCGCAGCTCGTGCGACATGTTGGCGAGGAACTCGGACTTGTGCTGGCTCGCCACTTCGAGCTCGCGGCTCTTCGCTTCGATCTCGCGGAACAGCCGCGCGTTCTGGATGGCGAGCGCCGATTGCGTCGCGAAGGTCTTGAGCACGCTGACGACCTCGGGCGCGAACTCGCCCGGCGTGCGACGGCTCATGACGAGGCCGCCGAGGACGCGACCCTCGTGCAGCAGCGGGACGGCGAGCAGCGCGCGCGTGCCCGCGGTGACGAGCACTTCGCGCAGGTGGCTCTCGTAGGCGCCTTCCACGGTGATGTCGGGGATCTGCACGGGCTCGTGCGTGATGGCGAGGCGCCCCACGGCGCCTTCTCCCCGTCTCACCTTCGCGTCACGCCGGGCGAGAAGCTGGGTGTCGTCCACGTTCTGCGTGACGCGCAGCCGGAACTCCTCGGCCGCTTCGTCGTATTCCCAGATCGTGCCGGCGTGCGAGCCGGAGAGCTCGACCGCCCGGGCGATGATCGTCGACAGCACCGTCGCGAGGTCCAGTGACGAGCTGACGGCCTGGCCGACTTCGCCGAGCGCGGTGAGCTGATCGACGGAGCGTGTGAGATCGACCGTGCGTGCCTGCAGCTCGGTGAGCAGGCGCGCGTTCTCGATCGCGATCACCGCCTGATCGGCAAAGGTCTGAAGGAGCGCGATCTCGTCGTCCGTGAACCCGCCGGGCTCGCCGCGCGTCACTCCAATCGCTCCGACCGCCTCGTCGTGACGGAGCAGCGGCACCCCCACCAGGCTTCGGTAGCCACGGGCACGAGCGGTGGCGCGCACGGCTTCGGGCATCCGGGGATCAGTGTAGGCATCCGCGATATTGAGCGGCGCTCGATCACGAATGACCTGGCCGTACGGCCCGTCCGCTTGGAGCGGCCGCGGGAAGAGCGCCCTCAGGGAAGCGTCGCCCGCAGCGTCGGTGCTCGTGCGGGCGGCGAGCTCGATCTGATCGCCCACGAGCCGAGTCAGCGCTCCAGAGTGCGCCCGCAGCAAACGCGCCGCGCTGTCTATGATTGCCTGAAACACCGGCTGCACATCCGTCTGCGCTCGGCTGATGACGCGCAGGATCTCGCTGGTGGCGGTCTGCTTGTCGAGCGACGTCGTCAACTCGCGGTTGCTCCCCTGCAGCTCGGTGAACAGCCGCACGTTCTCGATGGCGATCACGGCCTGATCGGCGAAGGTCTTCAGCAACTCGATCTGCGTGTCGGTGAACGGGATCGCTTCCAGTCGCGCCACGTTGATGGCACCGATCGCGGCGTCACCCCGCAGCATCGGGACGGAGAGAATGGCGCGGTACCCAATCGCCCGGGCTCGCTCAGCGCTGTGCGAGAACTCAGAGTTGTTCTGAGCGTCGGCGATCGAGATCACACGACGCTGGAGAATCGCCTGGGCCGCGATGCCCTGTCGCCCGGGCGGTGATGGATACACGGCCCGGATGACATCCAGCGTCCCGGGCGAACGGCCGTCGTCGGCCGCAACGGTGATCATCTCGCCGTCGAACCGGAACACGATGCAGAAGGTGGCGTCGCACAACCGCGTCGCGCTGGACGCGATCGCATCGAAGACCGGCTGCGGATCGGCGTGCGCGCCCGAGATGGCGCGCAGGATCTCGCTCGTCGCCGTCTGCTGATCCAGCGCCGTCGTCAGCTCGTGGTTGCTCGCCTGCAGCTCGGTGAACAACCGCACGTTCTCGATCGCGATGACGGCCTGGTCCGCGAAGGTCTGGAGCAGCGCGATCTCCTCCGCGCTGAAGAATCCGGGCTCCGGGCGTGTCACGTTGATGATGCCGATCGCGCGGCCTTCACGCACCAGCGGGACGGTCACCAGACTGCGAACTCCCCGCGCGCGGACGACGTCTCGCAGGGGGCCCAGTCGTTCGTCGGTCGCGACGTCGGCGACGACAACCGGCGTCAGCTCGCGAACGGCTTGCGCGTGGTGCGGTTGCTCGGACAACCGTCGCGGGAACGACCTCCTCAGCGCGTCGTCACCCGCAGCGTCGGTCCTCGTGAGCGCCGCCAGATGCAGCTCGTCCCCGACGACTCGAGCGACCAGCGCGGAGTGTCCATTCAGCAGGCGCTTCGCGTTCTCGACGATCGCGTCGAACACCGGCTGCACGTCGGTCTGGGACCGACTGATGGCCCGCAGGATGTCGCTGGTCGCCGTCTGCTGGTCGAGCGACGTCGTCAGCTCACGGTTGCTCGTCTGCAGCTCCGTGAAGAGGCGCACGTTCTCGATCGCGATCACCGCCTGGTCGGCGAAGGTCTTGAGGAGGTCGATCTGGCCGTCGGAGACCGGCCCGGCCGGCTTCGCGACGACGATCGCGCCGACCGCCTGTCCGTCTCGCACCATCGGGACGATCAACAGGGTCTGGTAGCCTTCTGCGCGCGCGAGCTCACGTGACGTCGCGGGAAGCGCCGGGTCGTCCTGGACGTTACGGACGTGCAGCAAGCGCCGCTCGCGGATCGCAACGGCGGTCAGGTGATCCGCGTCGAAGGGCATCGGAAAGAGCCGGTGCGCGACCGCGAGCCCCGTCGCCGACCAGTTGTGGTGTGCGACGAGATGGATGCGCTCGTCCGCGCATTGCAGGAGCGCGCTGTACGTCGCGTCGCACAGCCGGACGGCGCTCGTGACGATGCTGTCGAACACCGGCTGCACGTCGGTCGGAGTCCTGGAGATCACCCGCAGGATCTCGCTCGTCGCCGTCTGCTGCTCCAGGGACTCGACGAGATTGCGGTTCCTCTCCTCCAGCTCCACGAACAGCCGCACGTTCTCGAGCGCGATCACGGCTTGCGCCGCGAACGTCTCGAGGAGCTCGATCTGCTCCGGTGTGAAGGCCCGGGCCTCGGAGCGTCGCAGGCCGAGGGTGCCGATCGCCACGCCGTCGCGCAGCAACGGGACGGCGAGCACGGCGCGCCACCCGAGCTCGCGCGACGACCGTCTCGCCGTCGGAAATTGTCGGGGATCCAGCCGGCTGGCGTTCGGCACGTGGACGGTGCGGCCGTCGATGATCGACCGTCCGGCAACCGAGCCGCGGTCGAGCGGCATCCGTCGGGTAGCCGGCGGGATGGGTCCTTCGTGCGCGGCGTTGAACCAGGTATTCCCGTCACGCAAGACAACGCTGGCGTCCATCGCGGCGCACAGGCGACGGGCGGCCGCGGCGATCGCCACCAGCACCGGCTGGATGTCGGTCCGCGTGTTCGCGACGATTTTCAGGATCGCGCCGGTCGCGGTCT
>JBGOTH010000362.1:0-4081 GCA_041476345.1 Methylomirabilia bacterium | reverse complement strand
GCGGATGACTTCCTCGACGAGGTCGTCTTCCATCGTGAGATCGCGGCGGAAGCTCGGGACCCGGACGTCGAGCTCCTCTCCGCGCCGCTCGGTGGGAAGTCCGAGCCCCTCGAAGATCATGGCAGCGGTTTCCGCCGGCGGCGCGATGCCCAGGAGCCGCTGCACCCGCGACATCCGGAGACGAATGCGGGGCGGCGTGTGCGGCGTGGGGTACGCGTCGATCATGCCGCGCGCGATGCGGGCCCCGGCGAGCGCGTGGATGAGCTGCGCCGCGCGCGCGCTGCCGTCGACCAGCGCGTTGATGTCGGCGCCGCGCTCGAAGCGATACGCGGCGTCGGTCTTGAGGCCGAGCGCGCGCGCCGTGCGGCGAATCGACCCGGGGAGGAAGTACGCGCTCTCCAGCAGCACGCGCGTCGTCCCGGCCGTGACCTCCGAATCGGCGCCGCCCATGACGCCCGCGATGCCGAGGGCGCGGCGCGGATCGGTGATCAGCAGCATCGCCGGATCGAGCGCGCGGTCCTGACCGTCGAGGGTCTTGAGACGCTCGTTCCGCTCCGCGCGGCGGACGATGATCGTTCCGTTGGTCACCGTCGCCCAGTCGAACGCGTGCAGCGGGTGGCCGATCTCCCACATCACGTAGTTGGTGACGTCGACCACGTTGCTGATGGGCCTGAGCCCGACCGCGCGCAGGCGCGCCGCCATCCACGCCGGCGACGGGCCGACCTTCACGTCGCTGATCACGCGCGCCGTGAAACGATGGCAGAGGTCCGGATCGTCGACGCGCACGCGCGCGAGCACGTGCGCGTCCTCGTCCGACTCGACGAGGGCGATCTTCGGCACGCGCAGCGGCGTGCCCGTGAGCGCGGACAGCTCGCGCGCCACCCCGACGACCGACAGGCAGTCGGGACGATTCGGCGTGATCTCGATCTCGAGCACGACGTCGTCGAGCCCGAGGTGGCCGACGAGATCGGCGCCGAGCGGCGCGTCGGGCTCGAGGGTGAGCACGCCTGCCTCGTGCTCCTCGCCGAGATCGAGCTCGCGCTCGGAACAGAGCATCCCCTCGGACGTCGTGCCGTGCATCGCCGCGGCCCCGATCGCGCGATTGCCCGGCAACACCGCGCCGGGCGGCGCGAACGCCGCCCGCATGCCCCGCGCGACGTTCGGCGCGCCGCAGACCACGCTGAAGCGCTGGCTCCCCGTGCTCACCCGGCAGAGCACGAGCCGGTGGCCATGGCTCTCGCCGAGCTCGCGCTCGATCGACTCGATCTCCCCGACGACGACGCCCTTCAGGCCCGGGGCGACCGGCGTCAAGCTCGCCACTTCGACTCCGGCGTTGATCAGCCGGTCCGCGGCCTGCTCCGCGGTGATCTGCAGATCGACGAACTCGCGAATCCAGCGGTACGAGATCTTCATGCGAACTGCCTGAGGAAGCGCAGGTCGTTCTCGAAGAAGAGGCGCAGGTCGTCGACGCCGTACTTCAGCATCGCGATCCGCTCGATGCCCATCCCGAACGCCCAGCCCGTGACTTCTTCCGGATCGTAGCCGACGTTGCGCAGCACGTTGGGATGCACCATGCCGGACCCAAGGATCTCGAGCCAGCCCGATTGCTTGCACATGCGGCAGCCGCCGCCACCGCAGACGAAGCACAGCACGTCGACCTCGGCCGACGGCTCCGTGAACGGGAAGAACGACGGGCGGAAACGGATCTTCGACTGCTGGCCGAACATCTCCCGTGCGAACAGCTCCAGCGTCCCCTTGAGATCGCCCATGGAGATGTCGCGGTCGACGGCGAGGCCTTCGACCTGGTGGAACACGGGTGAGTGGGTCATGTCCGCCACGTCGCGCCGATAGACGGTGCCCGGAACGATCACGCGCACGGGCGGGCGCTGCGCCTGCATCGTGCGGATCTGCACGGGCGACGTATGCGTGCGCAGCAGCGTCGATTCGGAAATGTAAAACGTGTCCTGCATGTCGCGGGCAGGATGTTCCTTCGGGATGTTGAGCGCCTCGAAGTTGAGGTAGTCGCTCTCGATCTCCGGACCTTCGACGACCGAGAACCCGAGGCCGGCGAAGACCTCGACGATCTCGTCCTCCACGCGCTTGAGCGGATGGACGACGCCGCGCGGCGGGCGGCGGCCGGGCAGCGTGAGGTCCGGACGCGCCGCGGCACGAGCGCGGGTGCGCTCGTGCTCCTGGGCCACCCCGAGCCGCTCGTCGAGCAGCCCCTCGATCTCACGCTTCGCTTCGTTGGCGGCCGCCCCCACCAGGGGCCGCTCCGCGGCCGACATCGCGCCGAGCGCTCGGAGCAGCTGTGTGATCGCCCCTTGCCGGCCGAGGTACTTGACGCGGACCTGCTCGAGCTCGGCGGCCGTGCGGGCGGCGGCGACCGCCTCCCGGGCCTCGCGGGCGATCGCGTCGACGCGGGGGTGCGTCACTCTAACTCTTGGCCTTCTCCGCGAGCTTGGCGAAGGCGCCGGCGTCGTGCACGGCGAGCTCGGCGAGGACCTTGCGGTCCAGCATGATGCCCGCCTTCTTGAGCCCGTTCATGAACACCGAGTACGAGACTCCGACCTGCCGGCACGCCGCGTTGATGCGGACGATCCAGAGGCTGCGCGCCAGCCGCTTCTTCTGGCGCCGGTGGCGATACGCGAAGGCGCCCGCCCTGAGCACGGTCTCCTTCGCCGTGCGAAAGAGCTTTCGGCGGCCACCGAAGTTGCCCTTCGCCTTCTTCAGCACCTTCTTGCGGCGCTGACGTGTCTTCGGTCCGCCCTTTGCGCGTGGCATCTGTCACTCCTCCTGGATCGCTCTCAAAGATACGGTACGAGGGCCGTGAGCACGGCCACGTCCGATTTGGCGATGGTCCTGTTCCGCCGCAGCTTGCGGCGGCGCTTGGGGTGCTTGTGCTCGAGCTTGTGCTGCTTGTACGCGCCCGCGCGCATCAGCTTGCCGGTGCCCGTCTTCTTCAGCCGCTTCCGCGCGGCGCGCTTCGTCTTCATCTTCGGCATTCTGCCAATCTCCTAGTGCTGAGCCTGCTTCGGACTCATGATCAGGTGCAGCATCCGGCCTTCCATGCGCGGGTTCGACTCGACCACCGCGATGTCCGTCACCGCCTCCACCATCTTCTGGAGCATCTTCCAGCCGAGCTCCGTGTGCGCCATCTCGCGGCCCTTGAAGCGGACCGTCACTTTGGCCTTGTGGCCTTCTTCGAGGAACCGGCGCACGTGCTTCAGCTTGAAGTCGAAGTCGTGCCGCTCGGTCTTGGGCCCCATTTTCACTTCCTTGACCTGGATCGTCGTCTGCTTCTTCCGTGCTTCCTTCAGCCGGCGCGCCTGCGTGTACTTGTACTTGCCGAAGTCCATGATGCGGCACACGGGCGGCTGGGCATCGGGCGCCACCTCCACGAGGTCGAGCTCTCGTGTTCGTGCCGTGTCGAGGGCTTCCTGGATCGTCATGATGCCGAGCTGCTCGCCGTCCGCCGTGACCACACGCACTTCGCGCACGCGGATGCCGTCGTTGACGCGGATGTCGTTTGCCTTGCTGATGTGTCGCTCCTCTGGGGTTAGGGGCCGGGTGCGCCGCGCTCGATGATCACGAACGACCCACGGTCAGGGTCGCGGAACGGGCGGTGATTTCGCCCGTGAGGTCGGTGACGACACGGTCGAGCGCGACGGCGCCGACGTCGTCACCGGTGCGGGGACGGAGGCTGACCGTGCCGGCCTGACGCTCCCGTTCGCCGACCACGAGCATGTACGGAACCTTGCGTACCTGGGCGTCGCGGATGCGATACCCGAGCTTCTCGTTGCGATCGTCCAGCTCGGCGCGGATGTGCGCGGCACGCAACCGTTCGTGCACGGCGTGCGCGTAGTCGGCGAACTTTTCGCTGATCGGCAGCACGCGCGCCTGCACCGGCGCGAGCCACGTGGGAAACGCGCCCGCGAAATGCTCGGTGAGGATGCCGATGAACCGCTCGAACGAGCCGAAGATCGCGCGATGGATCATCACCGGCCGCTTCGGCTGGCCGTCGTCGGCGATGTACTCGAGCTCGAAGCGATCGGGCTGTCCGAAGTCGAGCTGGATCGTC
>JBGOTH010000361.1:0-4106 GCA_041476345.1 Methylomirabilia bacterium | reverse complement strand
CGTCCGGTTCGCTCGAGGCTCGCGGCGACGGCGTGGCGATTGTCGCCGGTCCGTTCGTACTCTTCCCGCGTGCGGCTGAGGAGGAGGACCTCGTAGTCCATCGACAAGCCGAACAGCACGCAGAACATGATCAGCGGGATCGGCGACTCGATGGGGCCCGGGGTGAAGCCGAGCCACCCGGCGAGATGCCCTTCCTGGAAGATCCACACCAGCGCGCCATAGGACGCGGTGATGGAGAGGAAGTTCATGAGGACGGCCTTGAGCGGCAGGAGTACCGAACCGAGCAGGAAGAACAGCACGACATACGTCACGGCCACGATGAAGCCGATCACCACCGGCGCCGATCGGGCCAGCACGCGGATGAAGTCGAGATCGAACGCCGTCTGCCCGGTCACGAGCAGTCGGGCATCGAGCGGGGGATGCGAGCCACGAATCGTTTCGACGAGCGTCCGTGCCTGATCGCTGTCGGGCCGGAATGACGTGGAGAGCACGAGCAGCGTCGTGTGCGGGCCCACCAGTTGTCGGAACGCGGTCTCGACGGCCGGCGGCCGAATCGCGGGGGACAGCACGGCCAGGACCTGGTACTGCGCGCGGCCGATGCCGGGGTCCAGATCCACGATGCTGTCGATCCGTGTGACGCCCGGCAGCCGCGCGAGCCAACGGCTCAGGTCATACGTTTGCCCGATGGCGCGGGCGCTGGTCGGCGCCCCGCGCGTGTCCTCGAGCACCACGACGATCGGATAGCCCTCGCCGCCCGGGAACGCGGCGCGCCGTAACTCTTCGCCCTGTCGCGACTCGGCCTCGGGCGGAAGGACGAGCGAATCGGCCATGCCGAGCCGGATCGTGCGAAACGGGAGCCCGAGGACGATCAGCACGCCGAGTACGGGCAGCAGCACCGCCCAGGGATGCGCCATCACGACGGTGGTGATGCGATGCCAGAAGCCGCGCTCCGCGGCGTGTCCGCGCGACGCGAAGGGAAGCCGGAGCGCGTCGACGCGTGAGCCGAGGATCGCGAGGACAGCCGGAAGGAGCGTCACGCTGTAGATGACCGCCAAACCCACCACCATCGTGCCGGCCAGGCCCAGCGAAGCGAGCGCTCCCATCGGCACGAGGAGCAGGCCGACGAAGCCGATGGCGACGGTGAGGCCGGAAAAGAGGATGGCGCGGCCCGCCGTCGCCATCGTTTTGGCGAGCGCGTCCGGGACATCACGATGGCGCATCTCCTCGCGGAAGCGGCTCACGACGAAGAGCGCATAGTCCACGGCGACCCCGAGGCCGATCATCGTCACCAGGTTGCTCGCGTAGATCGACACGGGTGTGAAGCGGGACAGGACGAGCATGCCGGCCACCCCGAGCAGCACGGCCAGCCCCGCGACGACGAGCGGCAGAGAGGCCGCGACGACCGATCCGAACACGACGAGCAGGAGGATCAGCACGAGCGGGAGCGTGATGACCTCACAGCGTCGAAGATCCTGCTCGGCCATGCTCGCGAAATCGTGGTGCAGCGCCGGGCTGCCGGTGGCGATCACGTCCAGCCGGGCGGAGTGCACCAGGCGGCGAAGCGACCGGTAGACATCCGGTGGTACCGAGGAGAACTCGAGCGACTCGAACGGCGACGCGCGTCCCGCGAGCTCGACGACGGCCCGGGTGCGATGGCCGTCGCGAGACACGAAGGTGGGATTCGGCGGCGATCGATCGTAGGCGGTCGCGATGCGCGCGACGCGAGCATCATGGCGCAACGGATCGAGCGCGGCGCCGACGTCCTCTCGGAACGACGGGTCCGTGGCGTCGCGGCGCGAATCGCTGAAGATGAGCTCGAAGGAGGCGCCGCGGGGAAGCTCCCTCGCGATCAGCTCCGCCGCGCGACCGGATTCGGTCGTGAGCGGAACCACCGACGTGTCGAGATCCCCGCCGAGCAGGACGAGCCAGACGGCCGGCACCAACGGAAGCACCGAGAGCGCGACGATGGCCCACCGAAAGCGATAGACCAATCGTCCCCAGCTCCGCGAGCCGGAGGCACTCAGAACAACCCCGCGTCGATCACGACCGTCTGTCCCGTCACGCTGTCCGCCCGGCAGAACGTCACCACCTGGCTCGCGATGTCGTTCCCATCCGCCGCGCGCTGCAGCACCGCTTCGCGCCGCACGCGCTCGACGACCTCCGGCGGAATGCGCTGCGCCATCCGCGTGCCTTCGACCAATCCGGGCGCCACGCAGTTCACCGTGATCGTGGGCGCGAGAGCCACGGCAAGACATCGCGTCAGGTGAATCAGGGCGGCTTTGCTGGACGCGTACGCGATGGAGCTGCCCGTCGGCTTCACGCCCGCGACCGACGCGATGTTGACGATGCGCCCGCCGCCCTGCGTTCGCATGTGCGGCGCCACCGCGCGCGCGAGCTGGAACGGGCCGCGCACGTTCGTCTCGAAGATCCGGTCCCAGATCTCCGTCGTCAGCGCGTCGAGATCGGTGAAGGGGATCCCGATGTTCCACCCGGCGTTGTTGACGAGCACGTCGAGACGGCCGAGCTCGCGCGCGGCGCGCTCCACCGCCGGCTCGATCGCCGTCGGATCGGTCTGATCGACCTGCACGCGGACCGCCTTGCGCCCGCGCTGCTCCACCCCGCGCACTGTTTCATCGGCGCCGTCGCGATTGCCGACGTAACCGACCGCGATGTCGCAGCCGGCCTCGGCCAGCGCGATGGAGATGGCGGTGCCGAGGCTTCCCGACCCTCCGGTGACGAGCGCCGCGCGGCCGCGAAGGTCCATAGCGCGCCCTACGCCACCGTTGAACCTTGACGGCCCGTGGCCGTCAAATGTCCTACGCGGAAGCGGTACGCGTCGCCGTGCCGCACGATCCGCCCCGCCGTCGGGTGGTTGAAGTGGGTGCCGAGCACGGTGACGGGCCCGTCCGCGTAGCGCTCGCAGAACTCGCGACGCGTCTTGCGCGCTTGCTCGACGTCGCTGTCGAAGGTGGTCGACCAGCCGAGCTCCGCCATCTGGACGGGGTGGTGCATGAGATCGCCGGTGATGACGGCGTCCGCGCCGTCCGACGACAGCCGCACGCTCACGTGGCCCGGCGTATGGCCGGGCGTCGGCTCGAACCAGATCTCGCTCGAGACTTTGTGGTCCATGTCCACCAGCTGTGTGAGCCCGGCGTCGATCACGGGCCGCACGCTGTCGCCCATGATCCGCTTCGTGTCGTCGTCGTCTTCCGTGGACCAGTGCTCCCATTCGCGGCGGGCGAAGAGGTGGCGCGCGCGCGGGAACGTCGGCACCCATCGTCCGTTGTCCAGGCGCGTGTTCCAGCCGACGTGGTCCACGTGGAGGTGCGTGCAGATCACGAGGTCGATCGACTCCGGCGGGAATCCCGCCGATTTCAGATCGTCGAGGAACGTCGTCTGCATCATGTGGAACGGCGCGCGGCCGCCGCGGTCCTTGTCGTTGCCGACACAGGTGTCGACGATCGCCCTCAGGCCCGGCGCCTCGATCACGAACGCGTGGATGCTCTGGAGCAGGCGCCCTTTCTCGTCGAGAAAATGCGGCGCGAGCCATTCGCGATGGCGCTCCAGCGCCTCGGGCACGGCGTCCTGGAGGAGCCAGGTGGCCCGCGTGGGCCCGGAGCGCTCGACGACGGCGGAAATGCGGAGACGGCCGAGGGTGAGGGTGTTCATGGCGAGAGTATAATCGGCGCGCATGGCCAACGAGGAGTGGTTCGAAGCGCTCACCGCCGAGCTGCTCGCGCAGAGCCCGTTCCGTCGCTCTGAATATTTCAAGCGTTTCGCGTCCGGGGCGCTGTCGAAGGCAGAGGTGTGGGGCCACATCGGCCAGTGGTATTTCCTCATCGCGTGGTTTCCGAGGATCTTCAGCGGCATTCACGCGCGCTGCGAAGACCTGGAGGTGCGCAAGGACTGCGCGCGCCATCTGCTCGTCGAAGACCTCGGCTATTTTCAGGGCAAGGTGGGCGGGACGCCGGATCACGACGAGCTCTATCGCCGGATCGGTGACGACCTCGGCTACACGCGCGCGGAATACGAACGGCTCCAGATCGTCCCGGAGATGAAGGGGATCGTCGACTTCTTCCGCCGGCTCGCGCACGAGACGCCGTGGT
>JBGOTH010000360.1:0-4121 GCA_041476345.1 Methylomirabilia bacterium | reverse complement strand
GCGCACGGAAGACCGAGCGGGCCGAGTCCGGCGACGTCGGTCCCGAAATGGGCGAAGCGCAGGACGTCGGAGCACCGCAGGGACTCTGGGAGTGGTTCTCGCCGAGCCGCAGCCGCACCATAACGACCGAGCCGAACACGCGTCCTCAGGCCGACGGCGCCGACGACTGGGTGCTGCTAACCGACGTTCCACCCGGCGAGGCTCCGCCAGCCCCCTGAACGCGCGACGGCCGCAGGGGCGCTACTTCTTCTGCTGAACGACGGCGGCTTCAGCCGCCTGGAATCCGTTCTTGCTGTGGGTGCCGTCGCAGTAGGGCTTGGTAACGGACGCTCCGCAGCGGCACAGCGCGATGCGCGGCTTGTCGCTCGTGTCGATCTTCGCTCCGTTCACGTCGAGGAGCTCGACGTCGCCCTCCACCACATACGGCCCGCTCGGTCGAATCGTGATCTTGACGGCCATGCGCGTTTCCTCCGCGAGGTAAGAGTCGGTAGCCTCTCCCACCATACCACCTGACGCTACAATCGAGAGGATGCGCGCCCCCGGAGAGATCCTGCTCATCGCCTGCTACGAGCTCGGCCATCAGCCGATCGCGGTCGCGTGGCCGGCGGCGGCGCTCGAGCGGGACGGCTACGCGCCCGCCGTCCTCGACGTCTCCATCGAGGGCTTCGACGCCGAGCGCGCCCGCCGCGCGCGCCTGGTCGCGATCTCCGTGCCGATGCACACCGCGCTGCGACTCGGCGTCAAGGTCGCCGCGCGCGTGCGCGAGGTCAATCCCACCTGTCACCTGGCCTTCTACGGTCTGTACGCCACGCTCAACGCCGACTATCTCCTGGCGCACGGGGTGGACTCGGTGATGAGCGGCGAAGTGGAAGCGCCGCTGCTCGAGCTGGTGCGTCGTCTCGAGACCGGCGCGCCGGTGGACAAAGCTCCCGCGCCGCACCTCGCGCGCACCGACCCGCCGGTGCCGAGTCGCGCGGCGCTGCCTCCGCTCGAGCGCTACGCGAAGCTCGAGCGCGACGGTCGCCTGGAGCTGGCCGGCTACGTCGAGGCGAGCCGTGGCTGCAAGCACCAGTGCCGCCATTGCCCGATCCCGCCGGTGTACGGCGGCCGGTTCTTCGTGATCCCGTCCGAGGTGGTGCTCGCGGATATCCGTCAGCTCGTGACGGCGGGCGCGCGTCACATCACGTTCGGCGATCCGGACTTCCTCAACGGCCCCCGCCACGCGCTGGCGGTGGCGCGGGCACTCCACGCCGAGTTCCCGACCGTGACGTTCGACATCACCGCGAAGGTCGAGCATCTGCTCGCGCGACGCCAGGCCGTCGTCGAGCTCGCGAGCCTCGGGTGCGTCTTCATCGTGTCGGCCGTGGAGTCGCTCAGCGACACCGTCCTCACGCACCTCGACAAAGGCCACACGGCCGCCGACGTGCACGCGGCACTGGACGTCGTGCGCACCGCGGGCATTGCGCTACGGCCGACATGGGTCGCGTTCACCCCGTGGACGACGCTCGACGACTATCGCGCGATGCTCGACTTCGTCGCGCGCGAGCACCTGATCCATCACGTGGACCCGGTGCAGTACTCGGTGCGCCTGCTGGTGCCGCCGGGCTCGCTGCTGCTCGACGGCCACGACCTGCGCCCGCACCTGGGCCCGTTGGTCGAAGACGCGTTCCACTATCACTGGACGCATCCCGATCCGCGGATGGATCGGCTGCACGCGGACGTCACTCGGCTGGTCGCCGAGGCCGCGGCGAAAGCCGAGGATGCCGGGCTCACGTTCACGCGCATCCGCGAGCTCGCGGGCGAGGCCCGGCCGCATGTTCCGGCCCCTCAGCCCCACGCCGGCCGCCCGCCACGGCTGACGGAATCGTGGTTCTGCTGAAGCGAGCCGACTGAGGGCCAGGTGGCCCTCGCCGAGCGTGCCCTTCCCTGACAGGTGGCCTGAGCGGTGCGGCTCGTGTAGATTAGCGGCAGGGAGAGGTGATGCCATGACCACCGAGACACCGGACCTTCGCACCAAGGTACAGGATCTGATCGATACGATGATCAACCCCGCCGTCGCCGGGCATGGGGGCTTCGTCGAGTTGGTCGATATCCAGGAAAGCCGCGTCTATCTCTCGATGGGGGGCGGCTGCCAGGGCTGCGGCGCCGCGGATGTCACGCTCAAGTCCGGCATCGAGCGGCTGATCAAGGAAGAGCTCCCCGAGATCACCGAAGTGCTGGACGCGACCGACCACTCGCAGGGCACCAACCCCTACTACTCCTCCGGCAAAGCGTAGCGTTACCGGGTCGGCAGGACGGCGCCTTGCCCAGGCTCCTGCTCCTCCTGCCGACTACGACGTATCGCACGCAGGACTTCGTCGACGCCGCCACCACGCTGGGCGTCGATCTCGTCTGCGCCTCCGAGAAACCGAGCACGTTCGAGAGCACCGTCCCCGATCACCTCCTCACCGTCGACTTCGCGGATCCCGCCGCCGCCGCCGACACCGTCGCGCGCTTCGCGGAGCGTCGCCCGCTGGACGCCGTGGTGGGGGTCGACGATCTGACCGCGATCGCCGCCGCCGCCATCGCCGAGCGGCTCGGGCTTCGCACGAACGTGAGGGCCGCGGTGAGCGCGGCGCGCGACAAGTTCCAGATGCGCCAGTGCCTCGCCGCCGCGGGCGTGCGCGTGCCACGCTTCCGGCGCATCGCGCTCAAGGACGACCTGTTCCTCGCAGCGCGCGGCGTCGGGTTCCCGTGCGTCGTCAAGCCGCTCGCGCTCGCCGCGAGCCGGGGCGTGATCCGCGCGGACAACATCGATCAATTCATGGCGGCCGTCCGGCGGATCGCGGCGCTGCTCGCGCGCGAGGACGTGGACGTCACCGGCGACGCGGCGCAGTTCGCGCTTGCCGAGCAGTACATCCCCGGACTCGAGGTGGCGCTCGAAGGACTGCTGGTGGACGGCGAGCTCAGGACGCTCGCGCTCTTCGACAAGCCGGATCCGCTCGAAGGTCCGTTCTTCGAAGAGACGATCTACGTGACGCCGTCGCGCTTGCCCGCCGACATCCAGGCCGCGATCGAGCGGGAGGCCGCGCAAGCCTGCACGGCGCTCGGGCTGCGCGAAGGGCCGATCCACGCCGAGCTGCGGGTCAACGAGGGCGGCACGTGGATCATCGAGGTGGCCGCGCGGTCGATCGGCGGACTGTGCTCACGGACGCTGCGCTTCGGCACGGGGATGTCGCTCGAGGAGTTGATCCTGCGTCAGGCGCTCGACCTGCCGATCGGCTCACTGGAGCGCGAGCACCGGGCGGCCGGCGTCATGATGCTGCCGATCCCGCGCGCGGGAACGCTGCGCGCGGTCCAGGGCGTCGACGATGCGGCGCGCGTGGCGCTCATCGAAGACGTCGCGATCACCGTCCACATCGGCCAGGCGCTCGAGCCGCTGCCCGAGGGTTGGCAATACCTCGGCTTCGTCTTCGCGCGGGGCGAGCGACCGGACGAGGTCGAGCAGGCCCTGCGGGATGCGACCGCACGGCTCACGTTCTCGATCGATTGACGTGGCCGACCGCTTCGAGCTCGTCATCTTCGACAACGACGGCGTGCTCGTCGACAGCGAGTGGCACGCCAACGGCATTCTGGCCGACCTGCTCCGTGCGGCCGGCCTGCCGTGCACGCGCGAAGATTGCATCCGCGACTACATGGGCAGCTCGCTGACGCGCGTGCGCGAGATCGCGGAGACGCGACTGGGCCGGCCGCTGCCGCGTGACCTCGAAGACCGGTATCACGCGCGTCTCTTCGAGGCGTTTCGCACGAAGCTGACCGCCGTCCCGGGCGTGGCCGACGTGCTCGCGCAGCTCACCACGCCGACGTGCGTTGCCTCCAGCGGCACGCACGAGCGCATCCGCCTCGCGCTGACCTCGACCGGCCTGCTCCCGCGTTTCGACGGACGCATCTTCAGCGCGCAGGACGTCGCGCGCGGCAAGCCTGCGCCCGATCTGTTCCTGCACGCCGCGAAGACGCTCGGCATCGCGCCGGAGCGTTGTGCCGTCATCGAGGACAGCCCGCTCGGCGTCGAGGGGGCGAACCGCGCCGGCATGACGGCGTTCGGCTTCGCGCGCATGATGCCGGCGGAACGGCTGCGTCAG
>JBGOTH010000359.1:0-4141 GCA_041476345.1 Methylomirabilia bacterium | reverse complement strand
GCCTTGGCGCGCGATCCTCCGGCTGCTCGAGCGTGACGAGCGGGTCTTCGCGGTCCTCCTCGCCGTCGTCATGGTCGGCGGTCTCGCCAGCGTCGGGCTCGTGCCGCTCCGGCCGCGCTACCGCTTCGACCTCTACTCGCTGGTCTTCTGGTTCGGTGCCTACAAGGTCGGCGTCTTCGCGCTCGTCACTATCAATCTACGCGTCACCCGGATCATCTTCAGCGCCGCGCTCGCCGTCGATCTCCTGTTGATCTTTGCGCTGCTCTACCTGACGGGCGGCGGCGACAGCCCGTTCGTCAACCTCTTCTACCCGCTGGTCGCCGTCAACGCGTACTACTTCGGCCGGTGGATGGGTCTCCTCCTCACGGCGGTCATGGGGCTCCTCTACTGGACGGCGGCGTGGCTCGCGCCGCCCGCGGCGGCATGGACCGCCGTCGTGAACCTGATGGGCCTGGTCGGGCTGCCGGCGTACGCGCTCGGCCACGTCGCGGATCGCGAGCGTCGCGCGCGGGAGGAAGTCGAGAGACTGAACGCCGAATTGACGGGCACGCTGCAGCGGCTCCAGACGGCGCAGGAGGAGCTCCTCGTCGCGGAGCGGATGGCCACCGTTGGGCGGCTGTCGCTCAGGGTCGCCCACGAGGTGCGCAATCCCATCGCCGCGATCGAGCTCAACGCGGAGATCCTTCAGGACATCCTGCGCGGCGAGAACGCCGCCGACAAGGACGAGGCGGTCAGCCTCGTGTCTGCGATCCGCGATCAGGTGACCGCGCTCGACGCGCTCACCGAGGAGTATCTGGCTTTCGCGCGGTTTCCCAAGCCGCACTTCGACGACGAATCGATCAACCACCTGCTCGAAGAGCTCGCGGATTTCGTGCGGCCGGTGGCGACGCGTCAGGGGCTCACGCTGCGGGTGGACGTGGATCGCCAGATCCCGCTGATGGAGATCGATCGCACGCTCCTGCGGCAGGCCGTGCTCAACCTCCTGAAGAACGGGCTGGAAGTGTTGTCGAGCGGCGGCGCGCTCACGATCACCAGCCGGCTCGTCGGGGAGCGCGTGGAGATCGCGGTGTCCGACACGGGCGCCGGCATCAGCCCGGAAGTCGAAGGCCGGCTCTTCGAGCCGTTCTTCACGACGAAGCCGCAGGGCACCGGTCTCGGGCTCTCGATCGCGCGCCAGATCATCGACGAGCACGGCGGCGAGCTCGTGTGGGGGAACCGACCCGGCGGCGGCGCGACGTTTACCATCCGCCTGCCGATCAAGCGAGCGGTCCATGTCTGACGGGCCGACGCTCCTCGTCGCGGACGACGATCCCGGGCTGCGCGAGAGCCTCCAGCGCACGTTGACCCGCGCGGGCTACCAGGTCGTGCTGGCGCCGGACGGCCGCGCCGCGCTCGATCTGATCCAGAGCGGCGGCCTCGACCTCATCCTGAGCGACCTCAAGATGCCGGGCCTGACCGGGATCGAGCTCCTGCGCGCCGCGAAGGCGCTCGCGCCCGACGTCGACGTGATCCTCCTCACGGCGTTCGGGACGATCGAGGAAGCCGTGAACGCGATGAAGGACGGCGCGTACGACTTCATCACCAAGCCGTTCCGCGGCGAGCAGCTGCTCAGGGTCGTCGGCAAGGCGCTGGAGCGCCGGTCACTGATCGAGCAGAACCGCGTGCTGCAGAAGCAGCTCGAAGACCTCCGCAGCAAGGGCGCGATGATCGGCGACAGCCCCGCCTTCCGGCGGATGATGACTCTCGTCGAGCAGGTCGCGGACAGCTCGGCGACCGTGCTCATCCAGGGCGAGAGCGGCGCCGGCAAGGAAGGCGTGGCGCGTGCCATCCACGAACGCTCCGCGCGGCGAACCAAGTCGTTCGTCGCGGTCAATTGCGCGGCGCTTCCCGAGACGCTGCTCGAATCCGAGCTGTTCGGGTACGAGAAGGGCGCCTTCACGGGCGCGGCCGGCCGCAAGGAAGGCCGGTTCGAGCTCGCCGACGGGGGCACGCTGTTCCTCGACGAGGTCGCGGACCTCTCGCCGCTGACGCAGCCGAAGATCCTGCGCGTCCTCCAGGAGGGCGAGTTCGAGCGCGTGGGCGGCACCCGGACGCAGCGCGTGGACGTCCGCATCGTCACCGCGACCAACCAGGATCTCGCGCAGATGGTGAAGGAGAAGCGCTTCCGCGAAGACCTCTACTACCGGCTCAACGTCATCACCATCACGGTGCCGCCGCTGCGTGAGCGCCGTGAGGACATCCGCCTGCTCGCGCAGCACTTCCTGCGCGTCTACTCGGCCAAGAACAACCGCCGCCTCGATGGCTTCACCGACGAGGCGATGCGCCGGCTCGAGGGCTACGCGTGGCCGGGCAACGTGCGGGAGCTCGAGAACGTGATCGAGCGCGGTGTCGTGCTCGCGAAGGGCGGGCTCATGGACGTGACCGACCTGTCCGAGGAGATCGCGGGCGCCACGCCGTTTCCGGAGGGCGTCCTCACCGTGCGGATCGGCACGCCGCTCGCGGAGATCGAGCAGCGGCTGCTCGACGAGACCTTGCGCGTGACCCGCGGGAACAAGACGCTCACCGCCAAGCTCCTCGGGATCGACGTGCGCACGGTGTCGCGCAAGCTCGAGCGCCGCGACGATCCGGACGACGCGGCCGAGTAGCCCGCATGAAAGCCCTCATGCTGACGCGCGAGTACCCGCCGCACATTTACGGCGGCGCCGGCGTCGTCGTCGACCAGCTCACCCAGGCCCTCGCGAAACGGATGGCGGTGGAAGTGCGCTGCTTCGGCGCGCGGGCGCCGTCCACGGACGGCGTTACCGTCCGTGGCTACACGCCCTGGGAGCGGTTGAAGGCGGGCGAGGACGGCCCGCTCTTTGCGCCGTCGCTCGAGACACTGTCGATCGGTCTCGCGATGGCGCGCGATCCCGTCGATGCCGACGTGGCCCACGCGCACACGTGGTATGCCGACATGGCCGGCGTGTGGATCCGCACGCTCCATCGCATCCCGCTCGTCGTGACGCTGCACAGCATGGAGCCGCTACGGCCGTGGAAAGCGGACCAGCTCGGGAGCGGCTATCTGCTCTCGTCGTGGATCGAGAAGACGGGGGTCGAGTCGGCCGACCGGGTCATCGCGGTGTCGGCCAAGATGCGCGACGACATCCTGCAGCACTTCGATGCCGATCCCTCGAAAGTGGTCGTGATCCACAACGGCATCGATCCCGATCGCTTCCGGCGCACGGAGGCGCATGACCATCTCGACCGGCTCGGGGTGACCTCGCCGTACGTGCTCTTCGTCGGACGCATCACCGATCAGAAGGGCATCTTTCACCTGCTCGACGCGGCGCGGAAATTGCCGCCCGGAGTCCAGGTCGTGCTCTGCGCGTCCGCGCCCGACACGCCGGAAATCGAGGCACGTCTTCGCCGTGCGCTGCCCAAGCATCCGAACGTGAAGTGGATCTTCGAGATGGTGCCGCTCGACGTCGTCTCCCAGCTCTACAGTCACGCCGCCGTGTTCGCGTGCCCGTCGGTCTACGAGCCGTTCGGGATCATCAACCTGGAGGCGATGGCGTGCGAGACGCCGGTGGTGGCGTCCGCGGTCGGGGGCATCCTCGAAGTGGTCGAGGACGGCAAGACCGGCATCCTGGTCCCTCCCGCGCGGCCCGACGATCTGGCGGCCGCGCTGCGGCGCGTGCTCGATGATCCCGCGATGGGGCGCGCGATGGGACGGGCCGGCCGCAAGCGCGTCGAGGACAGGTTCAGCTGGGCGAGCATCGCGGAGCGCACGCACGAGGTGTACGGCGAGGCCATCGCCGAGTTCAAACGGTCGGCGAGCGACTGAGCGCGCGTGCTCGAGACCCTTCGCGGCTTCGTCTTCGACCTCGACGGCTGCGTCTGGAACGGCAACACGTTGAACCCGGGCGCCACGGAGACGATCGACCGGCTCGTCCGGGCGGGGCGTCGCGTCGCGTTTCTCACCAACAACTCTCGCGCGACCGCCGCCGACATCCTCGCGCGCCTGCACGCTCTCGGTGTCACCGTCGCCCAGCATGCCTTTACCCCGCTCGAGATCATCGGCTCCGTCATCACCGAGCGCTGCGGGCTCTCTCGCGTGCTCGTGATCGGCGCCCCTGAGATGGCGGCGATGATCGCGCGCGCG
>JBGOTH010000358.1:0-4148 GCA_041476345.1 Methylomirabilia bacterium | reverse complement strand
GTGCTCCTCGGTGCGCTGGGCCTCGTCGTGCTCACGTACGGCGGGGGTGAGTGGTGGGCCCTGGTCCTGTTCGCCTTCCTGTTTTCCTTCGGTGACGGCATCAACTCCGTCACGTGGGCGCTGGTCGGCGACTGCTTCGGGCGCGCCAACTTCGCCACGATCCGCGGGTGGATCAGCATGATCCAGAGCGTCGCCTCGATCCCCGGCGCGGTCTTCACCGGCTGGATCTACGACCGGACGCAGAGCTACGCGTATGCGCTGATCCCGTTCATCGTCGCCTACGTCGTGGCGGGGCTGATCCTGTGGCGGCTCCCACTCCCCGAACGACCGCGGCGGCTCGCGGTCGCCACCGGCCACGGGAGGGCATGACGAAGCCGAGCGCGTGGCGCGCGATCGCCGCCGCCACCGTGCTGAACGCGCCCCTCGGCTCACTCTACGCGTTCAGCGTCTTCCTGAAGCCGCTGGAAGTGCTGCTCGGCCTGAGCCGCGCGGAGCTCGCGCTCGTCTTCGCGCTCGCCGCCGCGGGATTCGGCGCCGGCATGAATCTCGCGCCGTACGTCTACGGGCTCGCGTCGACGCCGATGCTGGTGCTGGCCTGCGCGACGTTGAGCACGGTCGGTATCGCGCTCGCCGCGACGGCAAGCGGACTGTTCCAGCTCGCGATCGGGTACGGCGTCCTGTTCGGCCTGGGTGGCGGCGCGGCGTACATCCTCGTGCAGCAGGCGGTGAACCTCACGGTGACGCGACGCCACGGCCTGGTGAACGGCTACGTCGTCGCGCTCTATCCCGCCGGCGCGATGATCGCGGCGCCGCTCTTCGGATGGGGCGTTCACGCGTTCGGGGTCCGCGTCACGCTCGGCGCGCTCGCCACCATCCTCGCCGTGACGGGCTCGATCAGCACGTGGCTGATCGCGCGCTCCGGCGTCACGCTCGCGGCGGGCGCCGCGACCGCCACGCCGAGCGAGGACGAGCGGCGCCGGTCCGTGTTCTGGACGCTGTGGCTCGTCTTCTTCCTCGCGGCATCCGCCGGGCTCATGGTGCTCAGCCAGGCCGCCGGCATCATCGCCGCGTACGGCGGCGCGACCACCCTCGCGATCTATGGCACGACGTTCATCGCGGGGATGATCGCCGCGGCGCGCCTCGGCGGCGGCTGGATGGCCGACGGGCTTTCGATTCCCACGGTGGCCGCGGGTGCGCACGCCGTCGCGCTCACCGGTACGGTCTCGTTGACGCTGTGGCCCGGTCCCGGAATGTCGGTCGTCGCGCTGGCCCTCGTCGGGATGGGCTACGGGCTGATCTCCGGCGTCACGGCGGCCGCGGTCGCCGTGTATTGGCGACGGGAGCTGTACGGTCTGATCGCCAGCCGGATCTACCTCGCGTGGTGCGCCGCCGCGATCGTCCTGCCGATCGTCGCCGGCCGTCTCTTCGACGTGACGCAGAGCTACGGAACGGCGATCCTGATCGCGGCCGGCGGCAACGCGTTGGGCCTTCTCGTGTCGCTCGCGCTGCCGGCCCGAGCGGCTCCTATCGAGCCGCCTCGTCCATGATCTGCACCAGCGTCGTCTCCACCTCTTGCGCAACGCCCTTCAGCTCGGGGTCGTGGAAGAGACCGATCAGGGCGGTGGGCTTGATCGTGGCGAGCCGGATCTTCCCGCCCTCTTCGTAGACCGAGATCCGGCACGGCAGCGCCGTCGAGATCTCGAGGTTGGCCTCGAGCACCTTCTTGGCCTGGTGCGGGTTGCAGACCTCGAAGACTCGGCACTCCCGGGCGAACGACACGCCTTTTTCGGCCATCTTGGCCCGCAGGTCGTGAACGCCCAGCACGCCGAACTTGTGCCGGCTGATCGCGCGCTCGAGATCGACGATCAAACGATCGAGCGATTTATTCGAATCGACGATATGCAGCATCTCCGCCTCCTCCATGTTCACTCGCCCACTACGCGACGGGAGGCTTGCGCGAATCCACCGCCCATCCCCCATCCGTGCATTTCCCACCCCTGCATCATTTCGTCTCCCGGAGCCCACGGTAGCCCGTATGCCGGGGGACCCCCATTGGACCTTGGCCCAATGTGGCTCGCGAAGGCTGCGGGGACTAGAATTCGCGCCATGAGCACCAGCGCCACGCCCGACCGCATCGATACATCCCGCGCCGCCCTGATCGTCTATGACGCGTGCCGCCGCGCGCTGACGCCCGCCGACCCCACGCGTCGTGCGGCGATGCGGCCCGTGCTCGACGCGTGGGTCACGCTGATCGCCGCGTGCCGCGCGCGCGCCATGCCCGTCATCTACACGACGCCGGTCAGCCGTGCGGACGGCGCCGACGTCGTGCTGCTGCCTACCGACCTCAGCGTCACGACGGGCGTGCCGTCGCTCACCAACTGTGTCGAAGGCACACCTGGCGCTGGGTTTCCTGACGAGATCGCGCCGCGGCCCGAAGACTACGTGTTCCTCAAGCGCCGGCCCAGCGCGTTCTACGGCACGGGCGTGGCCGAGCTGTTGCGTGTGCTCCGCCGGACTGGTTTGGTGATCGGCGGCGGCGCGACGAATCGCGGCGTCGAGACAAGCGTGCGCGAAGCGTTCAGCATGGACCTCGACACGGTCGTGGTCCGCGAGTGCTGCTGGGGCGGCGACGCCGCGGCGCACGCGTACAGCCTCGACACATCCATGAAGATGTACGCGCGCGTCCGCACGCTGCAGCAGGCGATCGCAATGCTCGCGTAGCGCTCAGATCGCGCCGTCGGCCTTGAGCTTCTCCAAATCCTCCGCGCCCAGCTTCAGCCATTCCTTGTAGACCTCGGCGTTGTGCTGGCCGAGGAGCGGCGCGGGCGTCACCTCGGTCGGTGACTTCGAAAGCTGCACGGGGTTGCCCGGCATCGTGAATTCGCCCCAGCCCGGGTGCTGAATCGTCGTGATCATGTTGCGGGCTTTCAAGTGCGGGTCCGACAGGACCTCGCTGGGCGTGAGACAAGCCCCTGTCGGAACACCCGCGCCCCCAAGTTCGGCCATGACTTCGTGCTTGGTGCGCGTGAGCGTCCACTTCTCGACGAGCGCGTTCACCTCGTCCTTGTGCGCGGCGCGCCACTTGGGATCGGACCACTCCGGGTTGCCGATGAGATCGTCGCGGCCCATGGTCTTCAAGAGCGCGTCCCACATGTGGCGGCGCACCGGCTGCGGATAGATGTAGGCGTAGTCGTCGGGGCCGCCGGGCTTGCAGCGGTAGATCCCCGACGGCGACGTGTTCGCGATCTCGTTGCCGCGGCGCGGCTCGAAGCTGCCACCGGCGTACGCCAGGCGAAACGCGATCCGGGACAAGTTCACGACGGCGTCCTGCATCGAAAGCTCGACGCGCTGGCCCTGCCCGGTCGCCTGGCGCTGCCACAGCGCGGCCATCACGCCGAACGCCGCGTGCATCCCGGTACCGGAGTCGCCGATCGTCGGGCCGGGCTTGAGCGGCGGCGAGCCGGGAAATCCGGTCACGCACATCGCGCCGCCCGTGGCCTGCGCGATCATGTCGAAGCTCTTGTACCCGCTGTACGGACCGTACGTGCCGAAGCCTTTGATCGAGAGATAGATCAGCCGCGGGTTGATCGCGGCGAGCGCCTCGTAGCCGAGACCGTTCTTCTCCAGCGCGCCCGGCGCCTGGTTCTCCGCGAAGACGTCCGCCTGCTTGACCATGTCGAGGAGCATGGCTTTGCCCTGGGGATTTTTCATATTCAACGTGACGCTTCGCTTGTTGGCGTTCAGCAGGAGGAAGTAGCTGCTGTCGACACCGGGCTTTTCGGCGCGGCCCCAGCGGCCGGGATCGCCTTTGCCGGGCTCTTCCACCTTGATCACGTCGGCACCGAGCCACGCCAGCATCTGCGTGCACGAGGTGCCGGCTTCGAACTGGGTCAGATCGAGGACACGAATACCGCTGAGCGCCTTGCTCATTCTCGGGACTCCTTCACGAGCTGTTCGAGGACTTCGTAGGGCTGCGCCCCGACGACACCGCGGTGCCCGACGACAAACGTGGGCACGCCCGTGACGCCGTACTCCCGCGAGCGCTTCCAGTCCGCGTCGACCGCATCCTTGAACGTGCGCTTCTCCATCACCTCGCGCGCGCCGTCGACCGACAGGCCCACCTGCCGCACGATCTCCAGCAGCACGTC
>JBGOTH010000357.1:0-4154 GCA_041476345.1 Methylomirabilia bacterium | reverse complement strand
GCAGCTCCACGGCGCCTACGGCTACATTCGGGAGTTTCCTGTCGAAGGCTTCTTCCGCGACGTGCGCCTCTGGACGATCGCGTCCGGAACGTCGGAAGTAATGCGCGAGATTATCGCCCGGCGCCTCCTGCGACTGGAGACGCGGGAGCTCACTAAGAGCTCGCCGACGCGGCGATTACGATTCCGGCCGGAGCGCCGCCTCGGCGCGCTCGAGGTTGTTCGACACGATTTCGTGAAAGTGCGGGAAATGCTCTCGCGTGTACACACGCAGGGCCTCGCGGTACGCGGTGATGGCTTCGGCGAGCCTGTCGGCGCGCGCCTCGCCCGCAAGGACGCCGGCCTGATCACTGAGCGCGGTGCCGAGGCTGTTCTGCGTCATGGCGTAGTCGACGGGGGCGGCGGCGAAGGAATAGACGCGGAGGGCCTCGCGGCACGCGGCGACGGCCTCATCGAGCTTATGGGCGCGGGCCGCGCCGGCCAAGACGTCAGCTTGGCGGCGGAGGACGGTGCCGAGGTTGTTCTGCGTCATGGCGTAGGAGACGGGGGCAGCGTCGAATGTTCGAACGCGAAGGGCCTCACGAAATGCGGCGGCGGCCTCGTCGAGCTTTTCGGTGCGGGCCGCGCCGGCCAGAGCGTCGGCCTGGTTTCGGAGCGCGAGGCCGAGGTTATTCTGCGTTACGGCGTAGTCGGCGGGGGCGGCATCGAAGGAATAAACGCGGAGAGCCTGGCGGCATGCGGTGACGGCCTCGTCGAGCATGTGGGCGCGGGCCTCACCGGCCAAGGCATCCGCCCGGCGGCGGAGCGCAATGCCGAGGTAGTTCTGCGTCATGGCATAGGCGGCGGGGGCGGCGTCGAAGGAATAGACACGGAGGGCCTCGCGGCACGCGGTGACGGCCTCATCGAGTTTGCGGGCGCGGGCCGTGCCGGCCAGGGCGTCGGCCTGTTCGCGAAGCACGGTGCCGAGGTTGTTCTGCGTCATGGCGTAGTCCGAGGGGGAGGCGTCGAAGGAATACACGCGGAGGGCTTCGCGGCACGCGGCAACGGCCTCGTCGAACTTGTGGGCGCGGGCCTCGCCGGCCAGGCCGTCGGCTTGGCGGCGGAGCACAGTGCCGAGGTTGTTCTGCGTCGTGGCGTAGGCCGCGGGGGCGGCGGCGAACGTTCGAACGCGGAGAGCCTCGCGGAATGCGGCGACGGCCTCGTCGAGCTTGTGGGCACGGGCCTCGCCGGCCAGCGCATAGGCTTGGTTGCGGAGCGCGGTGCCGAGGTTGTTCTGCGTCGTGGCGTAGTCCGCGGGGGCGGCATCGAGCGAGTAGGTACGGAGGGCCTCATGGTAAGCGTCCACCGCCTCCGCGAGCTTCTCCTTGCGCGCTTCGCCGGCGAGGAGGTTGGCCTGCTCATCAAGAACAACACCCAACCCCACGCGCACGGAGGCAGCCGGTGCATGGTCACCACGCGCGCTATAAGTTGACAGCGCATCTCTGTAGGCCGCTTCGGCACGCTCGAGCAGATCGCGTCGCGCCTTGCCGAATAGTGGCTCGGAGACACGAACGAGCTCGTCGCCGACGGCCACACGCAGCGCCGCCTCCACGAGACGGTCGCCCACCTCCCGACGGGCGAGCGCATCCGCCTCGCGTGAAAGAGTCGCGCCCGGCGGCGCCTTCGCCTTTCCCCCGCCGCGCCGCGGTTCACGGAGCTCCCGCGGCCACAGCACCCGGATGTATTGTCCGGCCGGGCGGGGTGCTTCACTCGCGACGTTCATGAAGCCTTTGAACTGCGTTTCGATCTGCTCGGATGCGAAGAATTCCCCGCGCTCGGTGATCTGGTCGTAGACCGACTCGGAGACGAAGACTCGATGCGCGCGCGGAAGCGGCAGACGGTTATCGAGGGTGGCGCTGAGGATGTGGTCCTTGCTGGCGCCTTCGCACCGTTGCGCGCGGTTGATGGCGGAGCCGCCCACGTGCCCCTCCCACGCGAGCCTTCGGTACTTGCCGAAGGCGACGCCGCTTCGAAGCATGAGGCCCCACTCGTCGGGGAAGCCGATGCCCGCCTCGTCGAACGCCTCGCGGATCTTCTGGCGGTGCGTCTCCCAACGGTCGATGATCTCGGCAAGAGCGCGGACACATCGATCCGCGTCGTCGAAGAGGAGAAGGAAGCCGTCGCCGGTGAAGTTGCCGATCTCGCCCTGCCAGCGCTTGAGGGCCTCGACGACGCACCCGCGAAGCTCCGAGATCGCCCGCTCGGCCAGTCGGGCGCTCTGGTCCCACGTGTAGGTCGAATCCTGGAGATCCACGAACGCCGCGAACCCTACTTGCTCCTTCGAGGCCGACGTCCGCAACTTCCTTGTCGCACGCCCCATGGCGTGCGCAGTATAGCGGTGGTGCGCGGCGCAGGAAACCGATTGGTGCCCAGCGCTACTCCGTCAGCGCGCCGGCCAGCAGGCCACGCACCAGCCAGCGTTGGCAGAGCACCACGATCACGATCGGCGGGATCGACGCGAGGATCGACGCCGCCGCAATGTCTCCCCACGGCACTTCGAAGACGCCCGGGAAGAGCGCCAGCGCGACGGGCACCGTGCGGCTCGCCTCCGTCGCCGTGAACGTGAACGCGAAGAGAAATTCGTTCCACGCGAACAAGAACGTCAGCAGCGCGACGGACGCGAGGCCGGGCGCAGTCAGCGGCAGATGGATGCGCAGCAGCGTCCGCACGCGGCCGGCGCCGTCGAGCGACGCCGCCTCGCTCAGCGCTCGCGGCACTTCGCGCATGAAGCGCGTCATGAGCCAGATCACGAACGGCAGGGCGAACGACGCGTCGGCCAGCACGAGCGCGGTCCACGTGTCGCGCAGGCCGAGCACGCGCATCACGAGATAGAGCGGGCTCACGGTGGCGATCTGCGGAAACGCCGTGCTCGCGACGATGCCGAGCATGAGCGCGCCCGCCGCCGGCACCTGGAGCGTGGCCATCGCGTAGGCCGCGGGCACGCCGAGCGCGCACGCGAGCAGCGTCGTGAGCGCGCTCACGCCGAAGCTGTTCAGTAACGCGTGGGGCACCGCGCTCTTCTCGAAGACGACCTGGTAGTGTACGAGTGTCGCGCGGGTCGGCAGGAATGGCGGGATGCGCAGCAGCTCCGTCTCCGGCTTGAACGACGTGAGGAGCTGCCAGAGGAACGGCACCGCGTAGACGATCAGCAGCGCGAGCACGACGAGATCGACGACGACTGGGCGGCGCTTCACGCGGCGCTCTCCTGACGGCGCAGCACGCGCAGGTACGCCGCGGCCACCAGCATCACCAGCGCGAAGACGACGACGCCGATCGCCGAGCCGAAGCCGATGCGCAGCGTCTGGAACAGGCTTCGATACGCGTAGACCGTCAGCGTCTCCGTCATGCCGGCGGGGCCGCCGCCCGTGAGGACGAACATCAGGTCGAAGGCGCGGAGCGCGTCCAGCGTCCGGAACAAGAGCGTCACGAGCAGCACGGGCGCGAGCAGCGGCAGCGTGATCCACCGGAGCGTCGCGATCCACGCGGCGCCGTCGACCGCCGCCGCCTCGTAGACGGCCGTCGGGATGGTGAGCAGCCGCGCGTAGCAGAACAGCGCGACGAACGGCATCGTGCGCCACACGTCCGCGAGCACGAGCGCGGGGAGCGCGAGCGACGGATCGCCGAGCCAGTTGAGCCGCGCGCCGAGCACGACGTTCACGAGCCCGGCGGCCGGATGGTAGAGCCACTCGAAGAGCCGCGCGGTGACGACGCTCGGCAGCGCCCACGGCAGGAGCAGCAGCGCGAGCGCGCTCCGGCGGCCGACGCGTTGCCCACGAAGCGCGAGCGCGACCGCGACGCCGAAGAGCAGCTCCAGCGCGACGGACAGGATCGTGAAGATCACCGTCACGCGCGCCGCGCTCCAAAAGCGCGCGTCGGTCGCCAGGAACGCGTAGTGCGCGAAGCCCGCGAAGTAGTCGATGCCGAACACCGGCATGCGCTGGCGCAGCGACAGCCAGAAGACCCAGAGCGCGGGACCCGCGGTCAACGCCGCCAGCGTGACGAGCGCCGGCGCGACGAAGCAGAGCGCCGCACGCCGCTCCGCCCGCTCGCGGAGAGTCATTTGACGGTCATGGACCGTCAAGGTTCACGTTCACTCGAGACCGCTCAGCGCGTATTCG
>JBGOTH010000356.1:0-4156 GCA_041476345.1 Methylomirabilia bacterium | reverse complement strand
CTCACGTTCACGGAAGGGCGCAAGCGCGAGGTCAAACGGTACTGTGACGCGCTCGGCCATCGCGTCGTGCGGCTTCGCCGTGTCGCGTTCGGCCCCATCGAGATCGGCCGGCTCAAGCCGGGACAGTGGCGCGAGCTCACGTCGCGAGAAGTCGTGGTGCTCCGCGCGATGGCGGCGGAGGGGCCCGGGACCTGATTTGCCTCGGGTCGGGCGCGCGCCTATAATGCCCCTCATTCCCAAGCGACGAGTCAGCAGGAGCTCCCATGGACCTGGACGACTGGCGTTCCAGGATCAATAACCTCGACAACGACATCCTCCACCTCCTCAACCAACGCGCCGAGGCTGCTCTCAAGATCGGAGACCTCAAACGCCTGCGGGACGTTCCGGCCTACATACCGGCACGTGAGGCGGAGGTCATAAGGCATGTCGTCGACGCCAACCCCGGTCCCATCACGGGGGACATGGCGCGCGCCATCTGGCGCGAGATCCTTTCGGCGTGCCGCGCGCTCGAGGCGCCGCTCACGATCGCCTTTCTGGCTCCGGTGGCGACGTTCACCCACCAGGCGGCCCTGCAACGCTTCGGCGAGTCCGCCGTCTATCGGCCGGCGCGGTCGATGGTCGAGATCTTCGACGACGTCGAGCGCGGCCACGCGCACTACGGCGTCGTGCCGGTGGAGAACAGCACCGAAGGCGCGGTGAACGTCACGCTGGATCGCCTCGTCGACTCCGACGTCGTGATCTGCGGCGAGAACTACCTCGACATCGCGCAGCACCTGCTCTCGCGCGCGACGGAGCTCGGCGAGATCAAGCGCGTGCTCTCGCATCCGCAAGGGCTCGCGCAGTGCCGTCGCTGGCTGGCCGAGCACCTGCCGGACGTCGCCACCGAGGAGACGACGTCGACGGCGGCCGCCGCCGAGCTGGCCGCGGGCGACGCGACCGTCGCCGCCATCGCCTCCGATCTCGCCGGGCGCATGTACGGCGTGCCGGTGCTGCGCGCGCGGATCGAGGACAACCGCGCGAACGCCACGCGCTTCCTCGTCATCGGCCGGCGTCCGGCAGGCCCCACGGGCCGCGACAAGACGTCGATTCTGTTCGCCATGCCGAACACCCCGGGAGCGCTGCACGCGATCCTCGATCCGCTCGCGCGGCGGGGCATCAACCTCAGCCGGATCGAGTCGCGGCCCGCGCGCCAGCGCCCCTGGGACTACGTGATGTTCGTGGACTTCGAAGGACATCGGGACACCCCGGCCGTGGAGGGAGCGCTCGCCGACGTACGCGCGCGGACGCTGTTCCTCAAGGTGCTCGGGTCGTATCCCGCGGCGTAAGGAGAGGGCATGCACACGCAGTGGGAGTCACTGGCCAACGAACACATCCTCGGGATCGAGCCCTACGAGCCCGGCAAGCCCGTCGAGGAGCTCGAGCGCGAGCTTGGCATCCATGACGCCATCAAGCTGGCGTCGAACGAAAATCCGCTCGCGCCGTCGGATCGCGTGCAGCAGGCGGTGATCGCGGCGCTGAGCCACCTCAACCGGTACCCGGACGGCAGCGGGTTCTACCTGCGCCAGGCGATCGCGAAGAAGCATGGGTTCACGCCGGACCAGATCATTCTCGGCAATGGGTCCATCGACCTGATCGAGCTGATCGTGCGCACCTTCATGCGGCCGGGCGACGAGGCCGTGGTGCCGCATCCCTCGTTCGTCGTGTACCCGATGGTCGTGCAGGCCGTCGGCGGCATCCGCGTGATGGTGATGCTGCGCGACTACCGGCTCGACCTCGAAGCGATGGCCCGCGCCATCACGCCGCAGACGAAGGTCGTCTTCATCGCGAACCCGAACAACCCGACGGCCACCATGGTCACGGCCGACGAGGTCGAGCACTTCATGGCGCGCGTGCCCGAGCGCACGATCGTCGTCTTCGACGAGGCGTACATCGAGTTCGCGATGGGACCGGATTTTCCCGAGACGCTCTCGTACGTGCGTCAGGGGCGGAAGGTGATCGTGCTGCGCACGTTTTCGAAGGCGGCGAGTCTCGCCGGGCTCCGCGTCGGGTACTCGGTCGCGGATGCCGACGCCATCGCGCTCATGAATCGCATCCGGCAGCCGTTCAACGTCAACTCGCTCGGGCAGGCAGCGGCGCTCGCCGCGCTCGACGATGACACCCACGTCGTCGAATGCGTGCGGATGAACGAGGCCGGGAAGGCGTATCTCTACGAAGAGTTCCGCAATCTCGGGGTGAAGTACGTGCCGTCCCACGCCAATTTCATTCTCGTCGACGTCGGGCACAGCGCGACCGAGATCTATCAGAAGCTGCTCCACGAGGGCGTCATCGTCCGCCCCCTGACCCCGTTCGGCATGGAGACCGCGTTGCGCATCACCGTCGGCACACCCGACGAGAACCGCCGGCTCGTGAAGGGCCTGCGTGTCGTGCTGGGGGCCAAGCGCGCGTGATCCGTCGCCTCGCGGTGGTCGGCGTCGGGCTCCTCGGGGGCTCCGTAGCCAAGGCAGCGCGGGCGCAGGGGTTCGCGCGCGAGGTCGTCGGGATCGGGCGCGACCGCACGCGGCTCCAGGCCGCGGTCGACGACGGTGTCCTGGATCATGCCACCACCGATCTCGCTGAAGGCCTGCGCGGTACCGACTTCGTGGTGCTGGCGGCGCCGGTGCGAGCCATCGAAGACCTGCTCGAGCGGATGTGGGCGCTGACCCCTGACGATGCCGTCGTCACCGACGTCGGATCGTCGAAGACGGCGATCGTGCGCAAGGCGGAGCGGCTCGCACGTCGCCGGCCGCTCGCGTTCGTCGGGAGCCATCCGATGGCCGGCTCGGAACAGAGTGGGTACGGCGTGGCGCGCGTCGACCTGTTCCAGGGCGCGCTCGTGGTGGTGACGCCGACCGAGTCGAGCGAGCCGGGGGGCGTGAAGACGGTGACGGCTTTCTGGGAGCGTCTCGGCGCGCGTGTGACCGCGCTCGATCCGGAAACGCACGATGCTGCGGTGGCGGCGATCAGTCACCTGCCGCACCTCGTGGCGTGCGCGCTGGTCGATGCGGTGACGCGGGAGATGCCGGAGGCACTCGCCATCGCCGCACGCGGCTTCAAGGACACCACGCGCATCGCGGCGGGCGATCCGCGGATGTGGCAGGAGATCTTCCTGACCAATCGCGCGCCGATGGGCCGGGCGATCGCTGCGCTCCGGCGGTCGCTCGACGGTCTCGAGCGCCTGGTCGACGCGGGCGATGCGGATGCCCTCGAAGCGGCGCTGCTGCGGATCAAAACGGCGCGGGATTCCGTGCGGTGAGATGATGGAACGATCCCGCGAGCCGATCATCACCATCGACGGTCCCGCCGGCGCCGGCAAGAGCACGATGGCGCGTCTTCTCGCCCAGCGTCTCGGATACCGCTTGATCGACACGGGCGGGATGTACAGAGCGCTCGCGTGGAGTGTGGCGCAGGCGAGGATCGACCCGGCGGATACGGGGGCGATGGCACGGCACCTGGCATCGGTCACGGTGACGACCGACGGGGACCGGTTCATGGTGAACGGCCGGGACGTGACGGCGGAGATCCGTACGCCGGAGATCGGCGTGCTGACATCGCGCATCACGATGTTGGCGCCCGTGCGCGACAAGGTGACGCCGCTTCAGCGGCAAGTCGCGTCCGCGGGCGGGGTCGTGCTCGAGGGCCGCGATACCGGCACGGTGGTGTGTCCGGACGCCGAGGTGAAGTTTTTTCTCGACGCGTCGATGGAGACGCGGGTGCAGCGGCGCCAGGCCGAGCTGGCGGCGGCGGGCCGGACGGCGCCGCTCGACACGGTGCGAGACGAGATCACGGTGCGGGACACGCAGGACCGCACGCGCACGCTCGCGCCGCTCCGGAAGGCGCCGGACGCGATCGCGGTGGACACCTCCGATCGCACCGCCGACGAGGTGATGGCCGTGATGCTCGACGCGGTCGAGAGGCATCGGTGTTGTACGCGTTCCTGAAGCCGATCGCCTGGGCGCTCATGCGCGTGCTCTTTCGGCTGGAAGGGCGCGGCACCGAGCACGTGCCGGCGCAGGGGCCGGTGCTGCTCGTTGCGAACCACTCGAGCTTTCTCGATCCGCCGCTGGTCGGCGGGGTCACGCCGCGGCCGCTCACGTTCATGGCGAAGGCCGAGTTGTTT
>JBGOTH010000355.1:0-4157 GCA_041476345.1 Methylomirabilia bacterium | reverse complement strand
TCCGCGGCCAGGGACTCCCCCGGCTTGCTCGCGAGGGAGCGGGGGATCTCTATATCAGCGTGCACGTCGAGATCCCGGACGGTCTCGATGCCCGCACCGAAGAGCTCGTCCGTCACCTCGAGCGCCTGATGCCGCTTGAACCGCGCCAGGGGCTGGAGAAATTCCGTGGGGGAGCGGCGTGATCGAGGTGCGCGCGTGACCGATCGTGGCCGGCCGCTCTACATGATCGGTGTGGTCGCGGAGATGCTGAAGGTGCACCCGCAGACCCTCCGTTTCTACGAGAAGAAGGGGCTGTTGCGGCCGAGTCGCACGGTGGGACGGACCCGGATGTATTCCGCGGAGGACGTGGAAGAGCTGGCGCGTCTGCTCCGTCTGACACGTGATCTCGGTGTGAACCTCGCCGGCGTCGAGATCATCATAAAGATGCGCCGGCGAATGATCGATATGCAGAAGCAGATCGAGGATCTGCTCGCCTACGTCCGGGAGGAGGGAGGCGAGCCCAAGGTCCGCCGCGGCGGCGAGGAGCCCCGGGCGGAGCTCGTGCGAGCGGCCTCCGGCCAGCTCGGACCGGTCGATCTCTTCTGAAGAGAGGCAACGTATGACAGACGATAAGGATCTGAAGGAGCTCAAAGTCCCAGACGTGATCGGGATTCTCCCCCTGCGAGGTACGGTGTTGTTCCCGCACGCGATCGTCCCGCTTGCCGCGGGTCGGGCGTCGTCGATTCAGGTGATCGAGGACGCCGTGCGCGGCAGCCGTCTCGTCGGCGCCGTGATGCAGAAGAATGCGGCCGAGGACGCGCCCGGGCGTGACGGGCTTCACGACGTGGGAACGCTCGCGCTCATCCACAAGGTTCTGAAGCAGCCCGACGGCAGCGTGCGGCTCGTCGTTCAGGGACTGGGCCGCTTCCGGCTCGGAGAGCTTGCTCAGGGTACGCCGTTTCTGCGCGCGCGCATCGACGCGCTGGCCGAAGAGACCGGCACGCCGGACCTGGAGGTGGAGGCGCTCGCCCGCAGCGCCGCCTCCCTCTTCCAGAAAGTCGTCGCGCTGTCGCCCACGTTGCCGGATGAGCTGGCCAGCATCACGTCGGATACGGAGAGCCCGGGCGCGACCGCCGACGTCATCGCGGCGGCGGTCCCGTCGCTTGCGCTTCCGCTTCGTCAGGAGCTGCTGGAAGCGATCGATGTCAAGGCGCGACTGTCACGCCTGGTCTCGGCGCTGGGCAAGGAAGCGGAGGTTCTCGAGCTGGGCTCAAAGATCCAGTCGGAGATCCAGTCCGAGATGTCGAAGACGCAGCGCGAGTACTACCTCCGCGAGCAGATGAAGGCCATTCAGAAGGAGCTCGGCGAGACCGACGACCGGATGCAGGAGGTCGATGAGCTCCGCGAGAAGATCGAAAAGGCCGGAATGACGGACGAGGCGAAGACGGAGGCGCTCCGCGAGCTCGGCCGCCTCGCCAAGATGAATCCGGCTGCCGCGGAATATCCCGTGGTGCGCACGTATCTCGATTGTCTGCTCGCGATGCCCTGGCAAGCGGAGACGACCGACAGCATCGACCTCGAGCGGGCGCACGACATCCTCGACGAGGATCATGAGGGCGTCGAGAAGATCAAAGACCGCATTCTCGAATACCTCGCGGTGAAAAAGATCCGGCCGGCCGGCAAGGATCCGATCCTGTGCTTTGTCGGCCCTCCCGGCGTGGGCAAGACCTCGCTCGGCCGCTCTATCGCGCGGGCGCTCGGGCGCAAGTTCCACCGCATCTCGCTCGGCGGGATGCGAGACGAAGCGGAGATCCGCGGTCACCGGCGCACCTACATCGGGGCGCTGCCGGGCCAAATCATCCAGGGGCTGCGCCGCGCCGGGACCAAGAATCCCGTGTTCATGCTCGACGAGATCGACAAGCTCGGCACGGACTTCCGCGGGGATCCGGCCTCTGCGCTGCTCGAGGTGCTCGATCCCGAGCAGAATGGGGCGTTCCGCGACCACTATCTCGACGTCGAGTTCGACCTCTCGCGGGTGCTGTTCGTGACGACGGCCAACGTGATGGACACGGTGCCGGCGCCGCTCCGCGACCGGATGGAGATCATCCCGATCGCGGGATATACGGAAGAAGAGAAAATCGCGATCGCGCAGAAGCATCTCGTGCCCAAGCAGGCGACGGCGCACGGGCTGGCCGCGGCCACTGACGTCGCGTTCACGCCAGAGGCGCTTCGTCTGCTCGCGCGCGGGTACACGCGGGAAGCGGGGGTACGAAATCTCGAGCGCGAGATCGCGAGCGTCTGCCGTAAGATCGCGCGTCGCCGCGTGGAAGGACGGGCGGAGCCTGTGACCGTGACGCCCGACGTCGTCACCGGCTTTTTGGGCGTGCCGCGCTTCGAGTTCGAGGAAGTGCACGAGCGGACGCGCGTGCCCGGTGTCGTGACAGGGCTCGCCTGGACCCCGGCGGGCGGCGATGTCCTCTTCGTCGAGGCGAGCCGGATGAAGGGCAAGGGCAATCTCACGCTCACCGGTCAGCTCGGCGACGTGATGAAAGAGTCGGTGCAGGCGGCGCTCTCGTGGGTCCGCGCGAATGCCGAGCGTCTCGGTATCGCCGCCGATTTCTGGGAGACTTCGGACATCCACGTCCACGTCCCGGCGGGCGCCATCCCGAAAGATGGTCCATCCGCAGGTGTCACCATGGCCACGGCGTTGGTGTCGGTGCTCACGCATCGTGCGGTCCGGAAGGGCTTGGCGATGACGGGTGAGATCAGCCTTGCCGGGCGTGTGCTGCCGGTCGGTGGAATCAAGGAGAAGGTGCTGGCCGCCCACCGTGCCGGGGTCCGGACGCTCGTGATGCCGCGGCGGAACGAGAAAAACCTGATCGAGGACATCCCGGCGGATGTCCGTGGGGTCATGACCATCTACTTCGCCGATTCGATCGACGACGTCCTTCGGGTAGCTTTCGAAACTGCACCGACCGGAGCCTCGAGGCCCGAACCGGCCATGGCCTAAGTCTCTGTCGTTCTTAGCTTTCTCAGTCTGCCTTGAACCGACCGTGGGCCGGCCGCTAAGATGGTGATCGTGATGCGATCGTACGTCTTCCTGGTCGGCGCGGCAGCGGTCCTGGTTTCAGTGGGGACGGCCCGCGCCGAGACCTACCAGTTCGCAGGGCCGGACGGTACCGTTCACTACACGAACGCCCCAAGCGATCCGCGCTATCGCCGGATGGCGAACCTTTCGGGGACCGCCGAGGGATGGTTGCACGTCCCCGCCGCCGTCTCGGCGCCGTCGCTCACGGAGATGATCCGGATCGCGGCCGGGCGTCACGGGGTCCCCGAGCAACTGGTGTCTGCGGTCATCCGCGTGGAGTCGGGCTTCAACCCGCGCGCGGTGTCACGCAAGGGTGCGCGCGGTCTCATGCAGCTGATGCCGCAGACCGCCTCGATCCTCGGCGTGCGCGACTCGTTCGATCCGCGCGACAACATCGACGGCGGGGTGCGTCACCTGCGCGGCCTCATCGATCGCTTCGGAAACAATCTGTCGCTCGTCCTCGCCGCGTACAACGCGGGCGAAGGCGCCGTCAACACGCACGGCGGCATCCCGCCCTATCCCGAGACTCGGGCCTACGTGGGACGCATCCTCGC
The DNA here is from genome assembly GCA_041476345.1 of Methylomirabilia bacterium. GTDB lineage: Bacteria > Methylomirabilota > Methylomirabilia > Rokubacteriales > CSP1-6 > VGLJ01. The sequence continues at coordinate 536 of JBGOTH010000355.1, read as the reverse complement.
GATCCTCGGGGGCGACAGCCTGGCGGGGATTTCGGATTCGACGTATCGCTACGTCGCGGACGACGGCGCCGTGGTGTATACGAACATCCCACCGCGCGGCGTGGTGCGCCGGAAGAACTGACCCCTTACGGCCGCCACGTGCGGTCGAGTCCCCGGTACTGGATGGCCTCCGCGACGTGGGCGACTCCCAGATGCTCGTCGTTCTCGAGATCCGCGATCGTACGCGCCACCTTCAACACGCGGTCGTGACCGCGCGCCGATAGTCCGAAGCGGCTGACCGCCGCCGTGAGGATCCGTTCGGCCTCGGCGGGGACCGGACAGAGCCGGCGCAGGTGTCGGGCGGCCATCTCGGAGTTCACACGGATCGCGAGGCCCTTGAATCGTTCCCCCTGGCGCTGGTGTGCCGCGCTCACCCGTGCGCGGACGATCGCCGACGGCTCACCGCCGGCTTCCGCCCGCACTTCCGTCGCCAACAGTGCCGGCAACTCGACGTGCAGGTCGATACGGTCGAGAAGCGGACGTGAGAGCCGGCCGAG
>JBGOTH010000354.1:0-4164 GCA_041476345.1 Methylomirabilia bacterium | reverse complement strand
GTCCGCGCGGCGAGGGGCCAGCGCGCCGATCTCATCGTCATGGGCACGCACGGGCGCACGGGGATCACGCGGTTCGTGCTCGGGAGCGTCGCGAGCCGCGTGGTCAGCCACGCCGCGTGCCCGGTGCTCACCGTCAAGGGACAGTGAGCGGGATGGCCCTCCGCGCGGCGCTGTGCCGTTACCTCGACGGCGTGCTCGGCCGCTCCGTCGAGGTGCTCGACGTGCGCCCCCTGAGCGGTGGCGAAGGCGACGACGTCAAGGGGTTCGGCTATGGCGTCCCGCTGTCCGTGCGTTGCCGCATCGGTGAAGAGCCGCGCGAGCTCGTCGTCGCGCGCACGCGCCCTGTGTCCGGCTTCGGCCACGACTATCCGGCCGACCGGGCGTGGCAGGCGCTCTTCTCCCATCCCGCGTACAACAGCTTCCCCCATCACGCGCGGAGCCTGGACGTGGGCTGCACGCGCGCGTCCGGGGAGCTCGTGAGCCTCGGCGATGCCGTCGAGTTCTTCCAGCTCGTGGAGAAGGTCGAGGGCCGCCTCTATCGCTTCGATCTCGACCGCATGGTCACCGAGGACGCGACGGCGCTCGACACGATGCGGGTGGTGACGCTCGCGCGCTTCCTCGCGGACGCCCACTCCGTGCAGCACCACGATGCCGCGCTGTACCACCGGCGTGTCCGCGAGCTGGTCGGCCACGGCGAGTGCCTCATGGGCATCCTCGACAGCTACCCGCATCCGTACGCCCTGCTGCCGGCCGTGGATTGCGAGGCGGTCGAGCGGGCGGCGATCGGCTGGCGCTGGCGGCTGCGCGAGCGGACCCATCGACTCGCGCGCGTGCACGGGGACTTCCACCCCTGGAACATCCTCTTCCGCGAGGGCGCCGACTTCTCCGTCCTCGACCGGAGCCGCGGCGAATGGGGCGAGCCGGCGGACGACGTGGCCGCGCTCGCGATCAACTATCTCTTTTTCGGCCTGCGGCGCGCCGCGCGCGAGGGACGGCCGGGAGTGGTGGCCGAGCCGTTCCTGGGGCTCTTCCGGACATTCCTCGACGCGTACATGGCGGCGAGTCAGGACCAGGAGCTCTACGAGGTGCTGCCGCCCTTCTTCGCCTTCCGCGCCTTCGTGCTCGCGCACCCGCAGTGGTATCCGTCGCTCGACGATGTCACGCGATCCCGCATCATTGCCTTCGGCCGCGCGATGCTGGACGGCGGCGCCTTCAGGGTGACGGCGGTGCCCCGGCTCCTCGGCGTCGCCGCATGAGCTGGGCGATCTGGGTCACGGGACTGCCAGGGAGCGGCAAGTCGGCCATCGCTCGGGCCGCCGCGGCCGAGCTCGCCGCTCATGGCGAGCCCGTCCAGGTCCTCGAGCTCGACGTCCTGCGGCGCACGCTCACGCCCTCGGCGAGCTACGACGCCGCCGAGCGCGACGCCGTGTATCGCGCGCTCGTCGTCATCGCCCGCGCGCTGACGCGCGCGGGCTGCCCCGTGATCATCGACGCCACGGCGCACCGGCGTGAATGGCGCGATCTCGCGCGCGCGTCCATCGGCGACTTCGCCGAGGTCCAGCTCGTGTGTCCGCTCGAGGTCGCGCGCGCGCGCGAGCGCACCCGTGGCCCGGGGCATCATCCTCGCGGCATCTACGCGCGGGCGGGCCAGCCGGGCGCGACGGTGCCCGGCGTGGACGTGCCCTACGAGCCCGCCGTCGCGCCGGAGATCACGATCGACACCACGCGAGAGACCGTGGAGGCGGCGGGCGCACGCGTCGCGGCGCTCGCGCGCACGTTCGCGCGGCGTGTCCCGGCACCGTCGACCGGTGGCGGCTGGACCCTCTGGATCAGCGGACGGCCGGGCAGCGGGAAGACGACCGTGGTATCCGGCCTCTGCGAGCGCCTCGGCGGGCGCGGCGTGTCGGCGACGGTGCTCGATCCCATCGAATACGCCGGGGCTATCGTGCCGAAGGCTGCGCCGTCACGCGCGCAGCGCGAGATCGTCGCGCGCGCGGTCGTCGAAACGGCGAAGCGGCTCAGCGACGGCGGTGTCGCCGTGGTCATCGACGGCGCCCCGCCGCCGCGTGACGCAGGCTCGCTGGCGCGCGAGCTCATCGGCAGCTTCGCCCAGGTCGAGCTGGCCTGTGCGCCCGATGTCTGCCGGACGCGCGAGCGGGCCGTGCGCTGGAATCTGGTGCCGTGTCCCGGCGGGCAGCGGCTGATGGCGCCGCCGGACCTCGGACTCGACTACGAGCCTGCCGTCTGCCCGGATCTCATCCTCTACACCGACGCGCTCGACGAAGGAATAGCTGCCGACGAGGTCGTGCGCCTCGTCGACCGCCTGGAGCGCGCCGCTCGCGAAAGGAGACACTCATGCGCGTGAGCAATCTGATGTCGCCGGTTCCGATCACCGTCGGCCCCGATACCCCGATGTTCGACGCCCGCCGAACCATGCAGGAGCACCGCATCCGCCACCTGCTCGTGACGGAGAACGAGCGCCTCGTCGGCATCGTGACCGATCGTGACATCCGTCTCAACCTTCCGTCGCCCGCCACCACCCTGTCGGTCTGGGAGATCAATGCCCTCCTCGCGCGGCTCACCGTGCGCGAGGTGATGACGAAGACGGTGATCGTCATCGGCCCCGACCGCGCCGCCGCCGATGCCGCGGCCATCCTCTTGTCCGAGAAGATCGGGGCCCTGCCGATCGTGGACGGGGACCGCCTCGTCGGCATCGTGACCGAGACCGACTTCCTTCGCGCGTTCGTGGAGAGCAGCGCCCTCGCGCCGCGTTGAGAGCATGGCGGCGCCCATCCTCGTCGTCGACGACGAAGCCGAGTTCCTGGCGACCTATAGTCGCCTCCTCGCGCGGGACGGCTTTCGCGTGGTGACGGCCGACTCGCGCGCGGCGGCGTTGCAGGCGCTCGACGAGGGACGCTTCTCCCTCGTCATCGCCGACATCCGCCTGTCCGATGGCGACGGTCTCGACGTCGTGCGTCGGGCTCGCGCGGGTGCCACTCCGATCCCGGCCATCGTGGTGTCCGGATTCGGCTCGAAGACCGTGCGCGACGCGGCGGCGCAGGCGGGCGCGGCGGCGTTTTTCGCGAAACCCTTCGAGGCCGCCACCCTCGCCGCGCGGGTTCGCCACCTCGTCCAGTAAAGGGAGGGGACCGTGGACGAAGAGAACGAGCATCCGAAAGGCGCGCTGCTCTTCATGCTGCTCTACCTGCTGACGCTGTCGGCCCTCTGGCTCCACGCGTATCTCCGTCTGTGGCGGGGGTGACGCCAGTGAAGAAGGGCACGACCATCTATCTCTACGAGCTGGCCTGGATCCTTCCGAGCATCGCGATTCCCGTCGGGATGCTGGCGGCCCTCACGGTGACGGCGTTCGGCGCCGGCATCCACCTTCCGAGCGTGGCGGGCCGCGTGGATTCGACGACGCTCGCCACCACCGCCCCGTTCGACAAGCCCGGCCTGACGCAGGTCGGCCCGGACCAGTACGTCGTCTACCTCACGGGGCAGGTCTGGACCTTCACGCCCAACGAGATCCGCGTGCCGGTCGGCTCGACCGTCACGTTCATGGCGACCAGTCGCGACGTCGTGCACGGCTTCATGGTGCACGACGCCAACGTCAACATGATGCTGCTGCCCGGCCAGATCGCCCTTGTCACCACGCGCTTCGATCGTCCGGGAAGCTATCCCATGATCTGTCACGAGTACTGCGGGATCGCGCACCATACGATGGGCGGGACGATCGTCGTGGAGCCGCGATCGTGAACGGCGAGAACCGCCTCACGACGGCGTTTCTCATCGTGGCGCTCGTCGCGCTCTTCGGGGGCGCCGTCACCGGGCTCCTGCAGGGCCTGGCCCTCGGCGGCGTCGAGGTGCCGCCGCACCCGACCTTCATCAAGTCCTACTACCACAGCGTCACCATGCACGGCGTCCTCAACGTCCTCGTGTGGACGACGTTCTTCATCTGCGGGTTCCTCCCGTTCATCACGGTGCGCGCCCTCGGCGTGCCGCTGGCGAGCCTCCGGCTCGGCTGGCTGACGTTCTGGGTCATGGCGGGCGGGCTCGTGCTCGCCGCCGTCCCGCTCGTCGGCAACGCCGCCACCGTGATGTTCACCTTCTATCCGCCGCTGAAAGCGCACTGGGCCTTCTACGTCGGCCTCACGCTGGTGGTCG
>JBGOTH010000353.1:0-4196 GCA_041476345.1 Methylomirabilia bacterium | reverse complement strand
CGTTCGAGAAGTTTCCGGAAGCCGATCCCACGTTGACCACGCAGATGAAGTCCGTCGGCGAGGCAATGGCGATCGGGCGCACGTTCAAGGAAGCGCTGCAGAAGTCGATCCGATCGCTCGAGCAGGATCGCTGGGGGCTGACGCTCGACAGGCCGATCACCAACGACGACGAGCTACGTCGCCTGCTCCGCATCCCCACACCGGAGCGGATCTTCGCCATCGGGGATGCGTTTCGCGCCGGCATGACGACGATCGAGATCCACCAGCTCACGAAGATCGACCCGTGGTTCCTCGAGAACATGCGGGAGATCGTGGAATTCGAGCCGGAGATCGCGAGCGCCGGGCTCGCGGACGCGGACGTGCTGCGAGTCGCAAAGCAGATGGGCTTCGCGGACCGCCGCATCGCCCAGCTCACGAAGTCTTCCGAAGCCGACGTGCGCGAGGCGCGGAAGCGTCACGGGATCCGCGCGACCTTCAAGACCGTGGACACGTGCGCGGCGGAGTTCGTCGCGCACACGCCCTACCTCTACTCCACGTACGAGGAGGAGGACGAGGCGCCGCCCACGGATCGCCGGAAGGTCGTCATCCTCGGCTCCGGGCCGAATCGCATCGGCCAGGGCATCGAGTTCGACTATTGCTGCGTCCACGCCGCCTTCGCGCTGAAGGAAATGGACGTGGAAGCGATCATGGTGAACTGCAACCCGGAGACGGTCTCCACCGACTACGACACCTCCGACCGCCTCTACTTCGAGCCGCTCACGCTGGAAGACGTCCTCAACGTCGTCGAAAAAGAAAAGCCGCTCGGCGTGATCGTACAGTTCGGCGGGCAGACGCCGCTCAAGCTGGCGGTGCCGCTGCAGGCGCTTGGCGTGCCGATCCTCGGTACCTCGCCGGATGCCATCGATCGCGCGGAGGATCGCCGGCGCTTCAACGAGCTGATCGGAGAGCTCGGGCTCACCCAAGCGGCCGGGTCGACCGCGCGGTCGCTCGACGAGGCGCAGGCCATCGCGCGCGACATCGCCTACCCGGTGCTGGTCCGGCCGTCGTACGTGCTGGGCGGACGCGCGATGCGGATCGTCTACGACGATCAGGACCTCGCCCAGTACATGCGGGAAGCCGTGCGCGTCTCGCCGGAGCATCCGGTGCTCATCGACAAGTTCCTCGAGGAGGCGCTCGAGATCGACGTGGACGCGGTGAGCGACGGGACGCGCGTGGTCGTGGGCGGCGTCATGGAGCACATCGAGAAGGCGGGCATCCACTCCGGGGATGCGGCGTGCGCGCTCCCGCCCTACTCGCTCGGCGACGACCAGGTGAAAGCGCTGCGCGCGCAAACGAAGGCGATGGCGCAGGCGCTCGGCGTGATCGGCTTGATCAACGTGCAGTTCGCCATCCGCAACGACGTGATCTACGTCCTCGAGGTCAACCCGCGCGCCTCCCGCACGGTGCCGTTCGTCTCCAAGGCGATCGGCGTTCCCCTCGCGAAGATGGCCACGCGCGCGATGCTGGGCCACTCGCTCGCGTCGATCGCCTACGTCGAGGAGCGCGAGCTCAAACACATCGCGGTGAAGGAGTCGGTCTTCCCCTTCATCAAGTTCCCGGGCGTGGACGTCGTGCTCGGCCCGGAGATGAAGTCGACCGGCGAGGTCATGGGCATCGACCGTGACTTCCGCCAGGCGTACTTGAAAGCGCAGATCGCCGCCGACTCCGCGCTGCCCACGTCGGGCAAGGTCTTCGTCTCGGTGAAGAACCGCGACAAGCGCGTGGTGATGAGCCTCGCGCGCCGGCTCGTGGAGATGGGCTTCTCGCTCGTCGCCACCACCGGCACGGCGCGCGTGCTCGAGCGTCACGGCATGGCCGTCGAGCACGTCCACAAGGTTCTCGAGGGCTACCGGCCGAACGTGGTGGATCTGATGAAGCGCGGCGAGGTCGTGCTCGTGATCAACACGCCGGAGGACGGGCGCGCGCGCCAGGACTCGGCCACGCTCCGCCGCGCGGCGCTCCTACAGAACATTCCCTACTACCTCACGGTGGACGGGAGCCAGGCCGCGATCGGCGCCATCGAAGCGCTTCTGAAGGGCGAGCAGAGCGTCAGGAGCCTGCAGGAGTATCACGCTGAGCTCTGATGCCGCGACGCGCCTCTTCGTGGCACTCGACGTCGAGACGCTGACGGACGCCGAGGCGATGCTCGACCGGCTCGGCGCCGCCGCGTGCGGCGTGAAGATCGGCAACCAGCTCTTCACCGCCGCGGGCCCCGCGGCGGTGGAGCGCGCGCACAAGCGCGGCTGCCGCGTGTTCCTCGACCTCAAGTACCACGACATCCCGAACACCGTTGCCGGCGCCGTGCGCGAGGCGACGCGTCTCGGCATCTTCATGCTGAACGTCCACGCGTCCGGCGGGATCGCGATGATGCGCGCGGCGGCCGAGGCCGCGACGAAGGCGGCGAAGGACTTCAGCGTGGCCCGTCCGATCGTGATCGGCGTGACCGTGCTGACGAGCCTCGATCGCAAGGCGCTTCAAGACGACGTCGGCGTCGCGGGCAGCGTGGAAGCGCACGTGCTCAGGCTGGCGGAGCGTGCGCGCGACGCGGGGCTCGACGGGTGCGTCGCGTCGCCACGCGAGATCGGGCTCTTGCGCGGCGCGCTCGGCCCGAAGTTCGTCATCGTGACGCCGGGCATTCGGCCGGCGGAACGCGGTGACGATCAAGTGCGCACTGCCACGCCGCGCTCCGCGATCAGCGCCGGCGCCGACTACATCGTGGTCGGCCGTCCCATCACCGCCGCGCCGGACCCCGCCGCCGCCGCGCACTCCATCATCGAGGAGATCCGCACCGCATGACCGAGAAGGAAACACTCGCCCTCTACGAGAAGACCGGCGCGCTGCTGCACGGCCACTTCCGTCTGACGTCCGGCCTGCACTCCGACATCTATCTGCAATCCGCGCTCGTGCTCCAGCATCCGGGCGCCGCGGAGATGCTCGGCCGCGCGCTCGCCGCGTCGTTCCGCGAGGCCGGGGCGCGCACGGTGTTGGCACCCGCGATCGGCGGCATTCTCGTCGCGCACGAAGTCGCGCGCGGACTCGGCGTGCGCGCACTCTTCACCGAGCGTGAGCAGAACGTGATGACGCTGCGCCGCGGCTTCGCGCTCGAGCGCGGCGAGCCGTGCCTCGTGGTCGAGGACGTCATCACCACGGGCGGGTCGACACGCGAGGTCATGAAGTGCGTCGAAGGAGCGGGCGGGCGGGTCGTCGGCGTGGGCTCGCTCATCGATCGCAGCAGCGGCAGCGCGGCCTTCGACGTGAAGCGCGTGGCGTTGGCCACGGTGAACGCGGCGACGTACAAGCCGGAGAAGTGCCCGCTCTGCAAGACGGGCAGCGTCGCGATCAAGCCCGGCAGCCGCGCGTGATCGACCACCAGCTCGTCGCGTTCGCCGTCGTCGCCACGATCGTCACCGTCATCCCGGGCGCCGACATGGCGCTGATCGCGCGCAGCGTGCTCACGCGCGGCCGGCGCGCCGGCTACATCACGAGCCTCGGCATCTGCACCGGCCTCTGGGTACACGCCGTCGCCTCCGCGCTCGGCCTCTCCGCGATCCTCATGGCATCCTCGGCGCTCTTCTCGGCGGTGAAGCTGGCGGGCGCGCTCTATCTGATCGCGCTCGGGGCGACGTCGCTCCGCAGCGCGCTCAGCGGGCGCGGAGCGCCGCTCACGACGGCACCGATGGCGACCGCGCGCGATGCACGCCGCGCGTTCGTCCAGGGCTTCCTCTCGAACCTGCTCAATCCGAAGGTCGCGCTCTTCTACCTGACGCTGCTGCCGCAGTTCGTGCGTCCGGGCGACCCGGTGCTCGCGCGGTCGCTCCTGCTCGCCGCGGTCCACGTGGTGATCGGGCTCGTGTGGCTCGTCATCTACACGTACTTTCTCGGCCGGCTGGGCGCGGCGCTGCAACGGCCGCGCGTGCGGCGCGCGATGGAAGGCGTCACTGGAACGGCGCTGATCGGTCTGGGCGCGCGCCTCGCGTGGGACCGCCGACCGAGACGCCCCGCCGCCTCGACGAGCGCACGCGCTTCCATGGGCGTGATCGCGACACCGCCGAAGCGCATGCGTTCGTAAGCCAGCGTGAGACGTGAGAACGTATCCGCCGTCTCGGGCAGCACGGCGCCGGCGCGTTCGGAAAACTCGCGCGCGGTCTCGGGCGGCG
>JBGOTH010000352.1:0-4201 GCA_041476345.1 Methylomirabilia bacterium | reverse complement strand
CGAGGAAGCCAATCCCCGCTTCGTCGCCGTTGGTCCGCATCACCCGGCCTTCGGCGTCGATCACGACCGGATCGGGGCGCGCGGGCAGCTCGAATCGAAGCCGCACGATCTGACCGGCGGCGAGCGGCTTGGGCATCCCGACCGCAAGGAGTCCGTTCACGCTGAGGTCTCGCAGAGATGCCGGTATGGACACCACCACATCGCCGGCCGTCTCCGTGACAGTGAGGGGCGCTGTCACGGCGACGCGAGGAACCCGGCGCCGCGACAAGCCTTCCACCCCGTACATCTTGACGGGAACGGACTTGCCCCTGATGGCGATTTCGCCGAGCGATCGACAGCGGAACAGATCCTGGGTGAGCTGGAACGTCGACTCGCTGATGATGATCGGCGTGCCGAACTCCTTGGTCATGCCCTCGAGCCGGGATCCCAGGTTGATGGTGTCGCCGATGGCGCCGTACTCCACGCGCTGAGCGGAGCCGACGACGCCGACGACCGCCGGTCCCGTGTTGATCCCGACCCCCGTTCGGAGCGGGAGCCCGCAGCGCGCTTCCCAGCGCTTCGAGAGCTCCTTGACCCGCTCTTGAAACTCGATCGCCGTGCGCACCGCCTGGATGGCGTGATCCGGCTGGTCGAACGGAGCGTTGTAGAGCGCCATGATCTCGTCGCCGACGAACTGGGTCACCGTGCCGCCGTGCGCGAACACGACCTCCGTCATGGCCGTCATGTAGTCCCGGAGCAGATCGGCGATCTCTTCCGGCGAGAGCGCCTCGGCGATCGGCGTGAAACCGCGGATGTCGGAGAACAAGACCGTGATGATCCGCCGGGAGCGGCCCAGCTCGCCGCGATGACGCACGATCTCGCGAAGGACGGCCGGCGAGAAGAAGCGAGCGAGCCGCCGCTTCTCCCGCTGCGCGCGCATATAGCTCTCGATGACCGTGCCGCCGTAGCCGAGCGCCAGCGCCAGCAGGACGGGGACCTGATCGACCCAGACGTTGCCCGAGACGAACGCGGCAAACCCGACGGCCGCGTGCGTCAGCCCTGCCGCCGCGAGAAGTCCCAGCGCCAGGAGAGGGCCCGCGCGATTCGTCAGCCAGACGGCCAGAGTGCCGGCCACGACGAGGAAGACGACGGTCGCCGACCGCGGCATGCGCGCGAGTGCGAGCCCCTGGAGCAGCGTCTCGATGATGTTGGCGTGGACTTCGACGCCCGGCATGCCGTTCCGGGCGAATGGGGTCGGGAAGATGTCATGCAGAGTCGGACTCGTGGCGCCGACGAGGACGATCTTGCCGTGGAACTCGCCCGGGTCGATCTCGCCCGCCAGAATGCGGTAGTACGGGATCGTGGGAAACGTCTTCGGGCCGCCTCGATAGTTGATGAGGACGGTCCGCGTGGTCGGCAGCGGCGCCGACGGCACACCAGCGGCGACCGCGAGCCTGTGGAGCTGGCGGTCGAAGCTGGGAATGTCCCTATCTTGATGCTGAAGGAGCAGGAACCCGCTGCGCACGAAGCCGTCGGGGTCGAACGCGAAGTTGACGGTCCCGAAGCCGGCCGCGCGTTCGCGGATCGTCCGAATCGGCGGAGTGAGATTTTCCTTCACGAACGTGGCCTGGCTGACCACCGTTCGAGCGGCTGCGAGGACGACGTTGCCGGCGCGTCCCACCGCATCCGCCAATGCCTTGTCGTCGGCCGGACCACGGGAGGACGGCTCGGCAAAGAGGATGTCGAAGCCGATCGCCGCCGGCTTTGCGGCGCGCAAGGCGTCGAGCAGCCGTCCATGAAGCGCGCGGGGCCAGGGCCACGCCAGGTCGAGCTCGTCGAACGAATCCTGGTCGATGGACACGATGACGATGGGCGCGCGGGGCGCGCGGGCGCCGCGCAGCTCGAACTGTTCGTTGAGCGTCAGGAGCTCGAGCCACTCGAGTCGGCCCGAGACGAAGGCGGTCGCGACGAGCAACACCGCGATGACGCCGCCCCGCCACGCGATCGACGCGCTGAAGCGGAGCGCGCTCAGCCAGGAACCCCCGGGCCTGCGCGGCGGCTCGGCGGGCGCCGCCCGGTCAGAAGGGGAAAACGCAGTGGGCGGTGTGTCGATACGCCTCTCCGATGGGTCGCGACTGTATGCCGCGGTCCCCGGGGAGTCAAGGCACCGTGAAGACGCCGCCTCTTGCTATGATTCGGACCGTTCTCTAGCGTCGAAACATGTCCGGAAGGAGCTCACACGTGTCCATCTCGGCCCAGCCCACGGTTGTCTCGTGGCTCCTGGGGCTGGTCCTGGTTCTCACCGTCATGGCCGGCGCCGCAGGAGCTCAGGCACCCGAGGCCGATGTCTTCGTCGCCCGTGCCATCGTCGCGTACGAGGATCGGCGTTTCGACGACGCCTTGACGGACCTTCGCCGAGCTCTCGAGCTCGTGCCCGACCATCTCGATGCCGTCTACTACACGGGTCTTACCCTCTTCGCGCTCGGGCGGACGGATGAGGCGATCGCGTCGTTCGAGCGCGTGCTGAAGCAGCAGCCCGACGACGACGCAGCCCTTTTCCAGCTTGGGCTGGCCCACCTGGCCCGTGGCGACTACGCCGAAGCGGAGCGCCCGCTCGAGCGAGCCTTCGCGATCGATCCGAAGCGGGACGGCGCTGGCTACTACGTCGGGATGTTGCGGTATCGAAACCGCGACTACGCCCGCGCCGTCCAGGCGTTTCGCGAGGGAGTGAACACGAGCACGGAGATCCAGTCACTCGCTCGCTTCTACACCGGCCTCGCCCTCAGCGCGCTCGGCCAGGGCGAGCAGGTCGCGTCGGAGATGGAGGAAGCGCTCCGGATCCAGCCGGCCTCGCCGCTCACGGGCGCGGCCGAGCGCTTGCGACAAGCCGCCATCGCGGGCCGCGAGCGCGACCGGCGATTGCGGGCGGAGCTCCGCGTGGGCGCCTTCTACGACGACAATGTCCCGGCGGTGCCGGATGGCACCAACGACCCCTTCATCCGCGATCTCCGCCGAAGGCGCCGCGAGAGCGTGGGTGAGGTCGGCGCGCTGCGGCTCGAGTATTCGCTGCTCCGTCAGCCCGCGATCCAGACGACCGCGACGTACTCGTTCTTCGTCTCGTACAACAACGACCTGCCGAAGTTCAACCTCGTGAGCCATCTGGCCGACGTGACGACGACGTTTCGGGTCACCGTCGCGGATCTGCCCGTGTATGTCTCGCTGCCCTACACGTACGACTACTTCACGCTCGGCGGCGATCCGTTCCTTCAGCGCCACATCGTCGGCCCCTGGGTCAGCCTCGTCGAGGGCCGCACGCACGTGACCACGATCCAGGCCCGCTACATGAACAAGGACTTCTTCGACAAGCCCGATGTCGTCCGCGAGGACAAGCGGGATGCCGAGAACTGGATGCTCGGGCTCAGTCACCTCCTACGCTTCAAAGAGGACCGATATTCCCTGCGCCTCGGCTATCAGTGGGACGTCGAAAACGCCAAGGGCAGAAACCTGAGCTACGAGGGCCACCGGGTCCTGGTGGGCGCCCAGTCCACGCTGCCGTGGGCCGCCGTACGCGTGAACTACGACTTCGACGTCCACATCCGGGACTACCGGCACCCTCACAGCGAGCTGCCGGTCGACACTCCCAACACCACGCGGCGCGCCGACATCGAATACACGCACGTGGTGCGGGTCACCGTGCCGCTTCCCCGGGATCTCGCCGTCGTCTTCCAGTATCAGGCGTCCCGCGTCGATTCGAACCTCGAGCTGTTCAGCTATACCCGGAACGTCGTGTTCGGATATCTGGTGTGGACGTACTGACTTCGCGGCGGTGACGCTGGAGATGTGTCCGCGTCAGCGTCGCCGGGCGGCGTCGACCAGCGACTCGAACAAGCGCAGCGCGGCGGGATCGTCTTCCACTAGCTCTTCCGGGTGCCACTGAACCGCGAGCACGAAGCCGCGCGCGCCCGGCATCTCCACTGCTTCGATCACTTTGTCCTCGGCCCACGCCACGGCCTTCAGACCATCGCCCAGATCCTTGATCGCCTGGTGATGGAAGCTGTTCACGGAAATCGGCTCGCCGCCCGCGAGTCGTGACAGCAGCGTGTCCGGCTCGATCGTGACCGCGTGCGTTCGATCGCTCCGCGTGCCCGGCTGGCTGTGCGCGATCTCGTCGCCGAAGACGTCGGGGACGTGCTGGTGCAGCGTGCCGTTCAGGGCGACGTTG